>JAFSDM010000008.1 GCA_017436225.1 Clostridia bacterium
AAGTTTTGCTCGGTGGTATGCCCCAAAGGAGGCATATGTTTGGACTACCGACAAAACGCTGACAGTCGAGATGAGCTTCGTGCGAGATTTACCGCATGGCTCGACACGTTAATACGACGTGCAAAGCTCAATTATCTTCGCAAGACGGAGATTCCGGTTGATATTGTATCTCTGGAGGAACTGTTCGAGGAAAACATCCCTGTTTCAGAGGATGAATGGATGCGACAGCTTCTATTTCAAGATAATGATTTCAACTTTGAAGAAGAACGTCTCGCTACGGCCTACGCTGAACTGCCGTTAATGAGACAGCAAATCCTTAAACTTCTTTATGTGGACGAGCTTACTGTAGGAGAAATTGCCAAAAGGCTGAACTGCTCGGCACAGTACGTATCAGACCAAAAGCAAAAGGGTCTGAAGCATCTCCGCAAAAAGATGTCTGAAGGTGGTGATGAGAATGGATAAAGATTTATTCCGAATCACCTTGCAGGGCGCTGTTGCAGGCAATCACGATGCCTTTGAGAAAATCATCGATTTGTATGCACCTCTAATCGAGCACCATTGCTATATCAATGGCAAGTACGACGAGGATCTGCATCAGTACATACTCATGCGAATAGCCCTAAAAATAAGCAAATTTAATATCTGAGAAAGAGGCTCCGGAGCAATCCGGAGCCTTTTTTTGAAAAAATTTTGCCAGAGCGACTATATTTGCGATTTTTCAGGTGTTTTTACCTTATGAAAGCATCCCTATGACTTTTACGCACCTTGAAAACTGAATAGAGTCTTTACCTCTACGGTCCCGGCGTGAGAAGCGGCTATCCAACTGTTTGGCAAGCAGTTCCAAGAGCACTGATATGTGGGTGGCACCCGCATAACGCGATGATCCATCCGGGGATAATGAGACTTCCGTAATTCGCGGTCCGGCCACAATGAAGGCGGGAAGGTGAAATTCCTATGGACCTGTTCGCTGCAGGCAGAGTGTAAAGCCATAATATTTATAATAGGAAGAAACTGTGTATATGAACCAATTAAGGAGGAAGTGACAATGGGACATCAGCGACAAGATGTTGAGCGTACAAAACAATACGCCAAAAAGTTTGTTAGATATAAAGAAGGCGCAGAAAAATACAGTTTGGGTTTAACCAAGTTTCAGGCATTGGCCAAAGAAGCTAAAGCAGTATATAAAATAGATGGAATTGCACTGGTAAACTGCGAGATTTTCGAGAGGTTCCTGGAATCGTTCCGGGAATGCTAAAGGGTTGATATTATGAATTTCAGAATATTACGGGGACGAATAGCACGCAGGCTATTGACTTTCTGTCTTACGATAAGTATAATATATGATGTGTTTGGAGGTAGCATATGACAAAGATGGGACGCCCAAGGAAGGACGATGCAAAAAGAGCATCCATTACAATCCGTATGTCGAAAGAAACCCATAAGAAGTTGAATGAGTATGCTTCTAAGCACGAATTGTCAATGACAGAGGTTGCCTTGCGAAGTTTGGAAGAGTATCTATCCAAAAAGAAGTAAGTGCTGTGAGCCCCCTTTTCAATATTTATTGAAGGAGGTAATCAGTATGGCAAAGGCACGAAAAGACGAGCGCGGTAGAGCGCTTAGAAAAGGAGAGGTGCAGAGAGCGTCAGATAAGCGATATATGTACACATACACCGATCCGTTGGGACGGCGAAAGTTTATATATGCGAATGATCTGACAACACTTAGAGAAAAGGAAAAACAACTGATGAAGGATCAGTTGGATGGCTTGGATGTGTATGTTGCAGGAAAGGCAACTGTAAACGATACGTTTGATAGATATATGTCTACCAAGTGTAAGTTGAGAGAAACCACCCGCAGTAATTACATCTACATCTATGATCGTTTTGTCAGGGACACATTTGGCAGAAAGAAAATTGCTGAGGTTAAGTATTCGGATGTGCTCCAATTTTATCTCCATCTACTGAACGTAGATGACCTATCATTGGGTACATTGGACTCGGTACACACCTTGCTGCATCCAACATTTCAATTGGCGGTTCGGGATGAGGTAATCAGAAAGAACCCGTCTGATGGAGTGATGAAGGAAGTTAGCAAAGAGTCCGACAAAGCAAGAGGTATGCGTCATGCTCTCACCATGGAGCAGCAGAGATCCTTTATGGACTACATCGCAAACCATCCGATATATTACCATTGGTGGCCGTTATTCGCTGTGTTGCTTGGCACCGGAGGTCGAATCGGCGAGGTATTAGGATTGACATGGGACGACGTTGATTTTGATAACCGCAAGATCAGTATCAACCACAGTGTAGTCTACTACCCGGTCGGAAACTCCAGAACATCAACATTGCAGATATCGAAACCCAAAACCGAGGCAGGTATTCGTTCAATTCCTATGCTTGATGTGGTGTATGATGCATTTCAGATGGTCCGCGAGGAGCAGGACGAGAATGGAGCTTATGATCCGGTGATTGACGGTATGAGAGGATTTATATTCATCAATCGCTATGGCGGAGTGCAAACCCCTCAGTCTGTAAATCGAACCATTAAGCGCATTATCTGCAGCCACAATTCCGAGGAAGTTGTGAAGGCCAAAAGAGAGCGCCGCGAGCCGGTTGTTCTTCCGGATTTTTCCTGTCATCATCTAAGACACACTTTTTGTACCAGACTCTGTGAGCACGAGACCAATTTGAAAGTAATTCAAGATATCATGGGACATCGTAATATTGAAACGACGATGGATATCTACGCTGAAGCAACGGATCAAAAGAAGCAAGAGTCATTTAACAACTTATCAAAGTTGGATATCTTTTGAGAAGGGTTCTCGGTGTGAAGCCTGACAACAAAAAAGCTGCAAAGACAACAGATTGACAACAAATTTGTTTTTTCCCTGATGCAATATGAATGAGTATGAAGTTCGGGAAAGTCAGCAGAATAAAGGATTTGAATGAATATGAATAGATGTGAATTGTTGGAGAAACTTTTCCCCACAATGAAACCGCTAGCAGAATAATGCTGAACAGGCTGTAGATTTCCGCAACCCGTTTATGTGTTGTTCGAAATAGATTGCGAATATACAATCGCATTACCGATATGAAATGGATGAAAAAGTTTTGTTAGATTTGGGGGACGTGTTATGCAAAAAGATGTTGTTCTAAACAATGGCGAAATAGTTATACTAAGTGAAAAACCCAAAAAAACGGCTTTCATTATGAAAAACTCATTAAAAATGTTACCTATTGCTGTTATTTGGTTTGCTATTGATTTTGGGTTCATCAGCGCATCTGTGCAAGAAGGTGAGATGTTGTGGTTTCTGATCCCTTTTTTCACCTTGCACCTTATGCCAGTTTGGATATGGCTTGCTAATGCGGTTACGGCCAATCGACGCTGGAAGAATACGAGATATTTTGTCACGAACAAACGCATTATCATTCAGAGCGGGTTCTTTGCAATAAATGAAGTATCGTTGTTCTACAAAGATTTGCATAACGCCCAGCTTAACATTGGATTACTTGGCAAACTGTTTCATACAGGCAGCATTATCTTTGATGCCGGCGCAAAAGAAAACAACTTTGTTTTTGAAGATTTGGAGAATTGTGAGCAAATTTACAGCAGAGTCCAAAATATCATCTTGGATATACAAACAGATATGGAATATCCCAATGCACTCCGTCCCGAAATTAACGAAGGATATAAAACAGATTATCGCGAATTCTGAGACATTGAGAATACGCAAACTGCGATCCCTATAAAAAGGTAACAGTAAACGGGCTGTGACACACGTCACAGCCCGTTTTTACTTATAATTACTTTTTATCTTGAATTCTTGCACAAGTTTCACAACGACCAAGCTCGTCTAATTCTAACGCTGAAAATGTTTTGGTCAATTCTTCATATATTGCTTTGTTAACTGAAAATGTAAAAGGATCTTTATCTGTGTCGCTTAAAAAATCAGGTTGTTCAATAGCAGGACTATATCCTTTGTGTCCGCACACATTACATTCATTGATATACTTTTTTGCATTTGGGTTCCAGTTATCTAAATATAGTGATTTACCTCGTTTATTATATTTGCTATGTGACATAAAATCTCCTTATTATATCATATCAGAATTTTTTAAAGATGAGATATTTGTTTAAGCGATAAATCTTTTTCGTGTTTCACTGTAATGTTTTTAGATTCTGCCATTTTGACAACATACCAAACATTATCCATATCGGTATTCAAGTCAATTACACATTTGCCATCTTTATTATATATTGCTACAATAACACTTTTTTCGTTTGTTTGCTCAACAACTCTAATACACGAAACGTTGTCCCATTCGATATGTTTACTAAACAATCCCCAATAGTTCTTTTTGATATGCTGTTCTGTAACATAACAGCGAAAAGAAAAAGTGATTAAAGATAAAATAAGCAAAGCACCAAAAAGAATAATAAATATTACGTATAAAATTTGAGTATCCGCATCTACAATTATTAAAAGTAACGCAAAGACAGCAATAATAATTAATGTAGCAACAATCCGTGCAATGGTTTTCTTTACAGGATGACTGACAGTAAAACAAGGGTTATAGGATATGTTATCCGGCATTTTATCCGGTTTGTTTTTCGCTAATCCAAATAGCAATTCGGTAATCAATTCAACGATATGGCCCATACTCTCACCTCGCGTTTCTATTATATCATAATCAAACGAGCATTTCAATATTTTTACATTTACGCTAATTTACGCCACATGAAAAAATGAAGACACCCTATGACCAAAGTCATAGGGTGTTTTTGCATATTTTTTAGTTCTATTATGGTTATTTTTATTGCAATCGGCTAAAAATTTATTGTATTTAGAAAGGCTTAATGCTATAATGTAACAATAAAAGGAGTGCTTTGAATGTTAAAAAAGGATATTCTTAAAACAATAAAAGATTTTGCAATAATTACCTTAGGCTCGGTTATTTCCGCTGCGGCAATTTACTTTTTTATGCTTCCAAGCAAGGTTGCTGTTGGTAGCGCCTCTGCACTTGCTATGGTGCTTGGAAATTTCATTCCGCTTTCGGTATCACAAATCACTTTAATTATTAATCTTATTTTGTTGGGATTGGGCTTTTTGCTAATCGGTTCGGAATTTGGCGCTAAAACCATTTATACAACTATTATAATTCCGCTTGTAATTGGCATTTTTGAACTTGTTTTTCCAAATTTTAAATCCCTAACAAATGACCCTATTATAGACGTTATTTGCTATGTTTTGGTTGCCGGTATGGGAATAGCTATTCTATTTTCTATGAATGCATCATCAGGGGGACTTGATATTGTAGCAAAAATTATGAATAAGTATTTTAATATAGAGCTGGGTCGTGCCAGCGCTATTGCGGGTATTGTAGTTGCTCTTACCTCTGCTTTTTGTTATGATACCAAAACAATTGTACTTAGCGTGCTTGCTACATATTTTGGCGGAATAGTTATAGACCACTTTATTTTTGGTCTTAACATTAAGCGTAGGGTCTGCATTGTTTCCGAAAGGCTGGAGGAAATCACCGATTTTGTACTGTATGACCTTCACAGCGGCGCCACCCTTTATGATATGGTGGGCGCATACGATAAACAAACCAAGCGAGAAATAATTGCTATTGTAAATAAAAATGAATACCGTAAGCTTATGGATTTTGTAAAAAAGATTGACCCCAAAGCCTTTGTTACCGTTTATTCGGTAAATGAGATTAGGTATCAGCCAAAAAAACCGCAATAGAATTTCTATTACGGTCATACTACAAACAAACCCGCCGGATTTTTGGCGGGTTTAAGCATTTTTATTGATTTTATTTTTTACAATATTTTAAGCGGCTTGGTAAACCGTGTTTTTTTACAGTCGCTTTTACATAATATTTTTATTCCATACTTTCATCAAGAGCTATGGCAAAGGATGGTACAAATTCCTTTAAAAATACCTCGGCGGCAGGAAGCTTTAACGCCTTAATAGCCTTTTCTGCCGATTTAGCCGCCTTTTGAAATTCGGCGTTACCAAGAGACAGCTCCTCCTTACACTTAATAAGCGCAGAAAATTTATCCGCCGCTTTAACGTAAAGCTCAATCTTCTCATCGGGGCGGTAGTAGGTGGTGAATTCTTCCCTTAAATCTTCGGGAATAAGCTCTAAAAGCTTATTTTCTGCGGCGGCTTCAATGCTCTTGTAGGCTGATTTTATATCATCATTATAATATTTAACGGGGGTGGGCAAATCGCCTGTTATAACCTCGGCGGTGTCGTGAAAAAGCGCGGTAACGGCAACCTTGTCGGGGTCAATGTTTTCTGAAAAACGCTTTTTGGCAATAACTGCAAGGCAGTGTGCTATAAAGGCGGTTTCCAAGGTATGTTCGCTTAGGGTTTCAGCCCTTAAATTGCGCATAAGCGCCCAACGGTTAATATATTTCATTCTAAAAAGCATAGCGTAGTAGTTGTTTTTCATAGTTTTACCTGCCTTTTTATACTATTCTGTTTCTTGTTTCACCGCCGAAAAATGCGGTAATATTTTCTGCGATTTCATTCATACAGCGAAGGCGGGATTCATAGGCGCCCCAAGCCATATGTGGTGTTAAAATTACATTTTTATGGTTTTTAATTCGTTGTAAGGGACTGTTTTCTTCTAACGGCTCTACCGAGTAAACATCGGTTGCAAAGCCGCCGATAACACCCCTTTCAATAGCGTTTGCAACGGCGTTTTCATCCGTTACGGCGCCCCTTGCCGCATTTATAAGTATTGCGGTGTTTTTCATAAGGGCAAGTTCATTTTCGCCTATAATATGGTGTGTTTCTTCGCTAAGGGGAAGATGCACACTAACAATATCAGACCTACTTAAAAGGGTTTTAAGGTCTACGCAGTTGTAGTCGGGGTCGGGTGTGCGCTTAAAGCACAAAACCTTGCAGCCAAAAGCTTCGGCAACCCTTGCAACCTGTTTTCCGATGTTCCCAAGACCCACAATTCCAAAGGTTTTTCCCATAAGCTCGTGAAAAACGGGAACAAGGCGGTTTTGAACACCGCTTTTTGTGTAGTCACCGCCTGTTACGTATTCGTTATATTCCAAAAGGTGCGTTGCAAGAGCCAAAGCAAGGGTGATGGTTATTTGCGCTACTGAATGGGTAGAGTAACCCTTAACATTGCAAACCGCAACGGAATGTTTTTTGCAAGCGGCAATGTCAATATTATCAAAGCCGGTTGCCGCAACGCACACAAGCTTAAGCTTTGGCAGAGCGGCTACAACCTCTTTGGTAATTTTAACCTTGTTTAAAATGGCAACATCGCTATCAATTAGACGCTCTATAACCTTTTCGGCAGGGGTAGTTTGGTAAATACTAACCTCGCCTAAAGCCTCCCACATTTCAAAGGAAAGGTCCTCGCCTAAGGTGGCGGCATCTAAAACCGTTATCTTCATAAAAATATCACTCGTTTTTTTTATAAATATTCCATTGATTATTATACCAAAAAATGATATAATATCAAGTGGTTTAATATGAAAAACTATTTTTAAGGAGATAAAAATGCAGCTTACGGTTAATAAGAGCGTGGCAGATAAAAAAATATTCGATGTTTTTTTCATAATGCTTATTTTCGGTGCGGTGCTTAGATTTGCTATTGGCGTTGGATATTATAATCCGCAGGATACCTTGTGGTATAAAGCTTGGGCAATGGAGCTTCAGGGCGGTCTTTTTGATATTTACTTAAAAGCCGACCAAATCAGCCTTGATTACCCGCCGATTTACCTTTTCTTTTTAAAAATTACGGGCGCAATATATAAGATTACGGGCGAAGAGGTTCATAATTACACCGAAATGTTTATTATGAAGCTTTGGCCAATCTTTGGTGATATTCTTTGCTCGGTAGCGATTTTTAAGGTGCTTAAGCCTAAAAGTCCAAAGGCGGCTATTGCCGCATCGGCGCTTTGGATGTTTAATCCATCGGTTATTTTTAATTGCGCTTTTTGGGGTCAGACCGATTCTATAATGTGTTTGCTTTTGCTTGTTAGCTTTGTAACACTTGAAAATAAAAAGCCTGTTTTAGCATCGATGCTTTTTGCTATTGCAGGTATGACCAAGTATCAATGCCTCTTTTTCACTCCGCTGTTTTTGGCAGAGCTTTTTGTAAAATTCAAATTTTCAAAGGCGGTACAGGGCATATGCGGTGCGGCGGCAACCGTTGCGGCAGTATTTTTGCCATTTATGATTGGCTCAAAAAATCCGCTACTATTTTTCGATGTTTATTTAAAGGGTCAGGGAACTTACCCATACTGCACTCTTAACGCCTATAATGTTTACGGAATTTTCGGACTTAATTGGGAGGAGGATACTCTGGGAACCCCCTCGCTTTACGCCTTGAGCTTTGTGCTTATTGCGGTGCTTATAGGCTTTATGGTTTTTTGCTACATTTATGCAAAAAGGCCGTCGGTATGGGTTTTGGGCTTTGTTTTTATGAACACCCTTTTTATGTTTATGACCCGTATGCACGAAAGGTATCAGTTTGTAGTGCTTATTTTTATTCTTATGGCGGCTATTCAGCATAAGCACAGGGGATTTTTCTATTCCTTTGTTGGAATGAGCCTTATAACCTTTGTAAATCAGGCGGTTCCAATGTTTAGCTGGCGGTCGGATAATTCCTTTTTCGACCGCAACTACGGCGAGCTGATGGTAACCTTTTCGATTTTGAATTTAGCGCTCTATTTTGTAACTACCTACATTTCGGTAAAATTTATATTAAAAAATAAAGCTACCTCTAGGGTGGCAGAAGGGGAGGCGACGGCGTGAGCTTTACCGAACTTAAAAAACAAAATTTGGGAATAAAAAAAGGCAAGGGACTTTCCACCTTTTTAATAGCCCTTTTAACGGCGGCGGCATTTTTTGTGCCCTTTATGGTGCTGAATGAAGGTTATTTCCTTTTTTACGGAGACTTTAACGTTCAGCAAATTCCGTTTTATAAGCACTGCCACGAAATACTTCGCTCGGGTAATATCGGTTGGGATTTTGGAACCGATTTGGGCGTGAATTTTGTAGGCTCATATACTTTTTATACATTAGGTAGCCCGTTTTTCTGGCTAACCTTACCTTTTCCTACCGATTTTGTTCCATATTTAATCGGACCCCTTTTAATACTTAAATTTGCGCTTAGCGCACTTACGGGCTATCTGTATATTTCAAGATTTACCCGCACCCCCGAAGCTGCAAGAATAGGCGGACTTCTCTATGCCTTTTCAGGCTTTGCGGTTTATAACATCTTTTTCAATCACTTCCACGAGGCGATAGTGTTCTTTCCGCTTTTGCTTTTGTCGGTTGAACTTTTAATAACCGAAAACCGCCGTGGATTTTTTGCCGCAATGGTTGCCGTAACGGCTATTACCAACTACTTTTTCTTCTTTGGAATGGTTGTGTTCACGGTTATCTATTGGTTTGTCAGGGTATTTTCGGGCTGTTATAAAATTAAGGCTTCGGGATTTTTATGGTTCCTTTTTGAAGCAGTGCTTGGTGTTTTAATGGCGGCTGTAATACTTCTTCCCACCTGCTATGCCGTTTTGGGAAATAGCCGAATAACCGAATTTTTGCACGGCTGGAACGCAATTACCTATGGCAAGGAGCAAATCTACCTTAACATCTTTGAATGCTTCTTCTTCCCGCCCGATATTCCCGCCCGACCCGTTTTCTTCCCCGATGCCGATGTAAAGTGGTCGTCGCTTGGCGGTTGGTTCCCACTGTTTTCTGTGGTTGGCGTTTTTGCTTGGATGCAACAGAAAAAAGGCACTTGGCAACGCCGACTTCTTGGAATTTTAATGTTTATGGCATTGGTGCCCGTTTTAAACAGCGCATTTTATATGTTTAACGGAGCCTATTATGCAAGATGGTACTATATGCCAATTTTAATAATGGCTCTTGTTACCTCGCTATCGGTTGAGGATGCGGAAATTCACTTCAAATCCCCCTATAAATGGGTAATGGGTATCACAATTGCAACAACGGTTGTTTTTGCACTCTTCCCACGCGAAATTGAGGATGGCAAAATCACAAAGTGGGGATTATATGAGCAAAGTCAGGATTACTATTTTTACAGATTTTTGGCAACCGCCGCAATTGCTTTGGTTTCGCTTGTAATTCTAGGCTTAATGCTCAGAATTATAAGAAAAGACCGTAAGCAGTTTATGAAAACCGCACCCGCCTTAATTTGTGTTATAAGCGTTATTTATGCAAGCTTTTTCATAGGCTGCGGTCAAAGTCACTCTTACGATTATGATATAGTTATTAACGACCTTATCGAAGCTGATATTGATTTAGAGGAGGAAAAAGAGTCCTATCGTATAGATGTTTTTGACGGTATTGATAACACGGGAATGTTCCTTAATTACCGCACCATTAACGCTTTTCATTCGGTTGTACCAACCTCAGTTACCGAGTTTTGGGAATACGTTGGTGAGGAAAGAGGTGTTGCAAGCCGCCCCGAAACAAAATCCTTTGCCGCCCGTTCGCTTTTGGGCGTAAAATATCTTTTTGCCCGTGAGGATGGCGACAGCTTTACCGATGAAATGGGCGACCCCAAGATGGATGGCTTTGAGTTTTATAGTCACGAGGAAGGCTACGATGTATATATAAACCAAAACTATATTGGAATGGGCTTTGCCTACGATTATTATATGACCGAGGAGCAAGCCGATTCTATTAGTGATGTTAATCGCTCCAATGCAATGCTAAAGGCAATTATGCTTAATAATGAACAGGTTAAAAAATACGGCGGCTACCTTACAAATATCTCTGAGTATTCGCAAAGCAGCGAGGATGAGCCGTTAGAGGATGATATTTTATCGGCCGTTATTGATGGCGCAGAGGCTTTAATCCCCTTGCAAGGTGAGCAGTCTGATGCTTCTTCTGGCGATATCGAAGGCTCATCGAGCGAGGCGCCTTCGGCAGGATTTAGTGAAGCAGTATTAGATTATGAGAACACGGACTTTGATGCTCTTAATACCTTCTATTATGATGGTGAGGAGCTGGAGCGTGATGCCGCCGCATTAAGGGAAAAGGCGGTAGAAAACTATGCCGAAACCGAAAAAGGCTTCTCGGCAAGCATCACCCTTGAAAATGATAATCTTGTTTTCTTCTCTGTCCCCTTTGATGAGGGTTGGTCGGCAACCGTAAACGGCAAAACGGTGGATATTGAGCGTGTAAATAAGGGCTTTATGGCGGTGCCCGTTACCGCGGGCGAAAGCGAAATCGAGTTCACCTATGAAACACCGGGACTTTATTATGGTGTGCTTATAACCCTTTCTGCCACAGGGCTTTGGCTTTTGTACACCTGTATTTGTCTTGTTTTATCCAAAAAGGGTAGGCTTGCTGAGGCAGAGTATCCCGAGGGTGAAAAGCTCCTTCAAAAATACGCTTTTGATGCCGCACAGGATGCCGCGCTTCAAAGCACTGCCGAAACCGAAAAAGAGTTTGATATAGAAATAACCGATGATAGCGTAATTTATGGCTATGACCAAAACAGCGCAAACTTTAACCGCGGTTTTTGGATAAATACCGAAATAGATGACGAAGAAAATGAAATATCCCTTGCAGATTTGCTTAGTGATAAAAACAATCCAGATATAAATAAAGAGGAAGAATAATGCCGCGTTTTTTTAAAGAAGATTTTAAAGAAAACCCATTTTTAGAGGGCGCAGATGCAAATCACGTTGCCCGCTCACTTCGTATGAAAGTAGGCGAAGCCCTTACGGTCAGTGACAGTAGAGGCACCGATTTTGACTGTGTTATCACCTCTGTAACACCCGATAGGGTAGAGCTTAAAATTAAGGAAATTAAGCCATCGGAGAGTGAGCCAAGTGTTGAGGTTACGCTCTGCACCTGTCTTCTCAAAGGCGATAAATTTGAAATGGTTATACGCCATTCGGTAGAGCTTGGCGTTACCAAAATTGTGCCTGTTCTTTCTACCAATTGCGTTTCCCGCCCCGATGCAAAATCACTTAAATCCAAGGAACAAAGATGGCAAAAAATCGCAAACGAAGCGGCGGGTCAGTGCGGTAGAGGTGTGTTGCCAACCCTTTTAAGCACAACCGACCTTTTAGCCCTTGCTAAAACCTTTAATGACTATGATTTGGTGCTGTTTTTCTATGAGTTGGGGGGCGAGCCCCTTGGCGAAACCCTCTGGGAGAATGACACGGCTAAAAAAATAGCCATTATCACAGGTCCCGAGGGCGGTTTTACCGCAAGTGAAGCCGAATTGTTGGCAAATGCGGGTGCAAAAACAATATCACTCGGCAAAAGAATACTTCGTGCCGAAACGGCGCCGCTTGCCGCTTTAACGGGCGTAATGCTTCTTACCGATAATTTAGAATAGAGAGTGTTTTTATGTTTTCAAGGTTTAAAAAGGGTCCAACGGGCAGCTTTGACTATTTAATTGTAGGTCTTGGCAATCCGGGACTTCAGTACGAAAAAACTCGCCATAACGTAGGCTTCAGAGCGGTAGATAAGCTTTGTGATGAGCTAGGCACAAAGTGTGACCGCAGTAAATTTAAAAGCCTCTATACCGATGCAAAAATCGGCGATAAAAGGGTGCTTGTTTTAAAACCGCAAACCTATATGAATAATTCGGGTCAAGCGGTGACGGAGGCTATGAAGTTTTACAAAATCCCAATTGGGAATGTTATAGTAATATCTGATGATGTCACGCTTGATGTCGGTCGCCTTCGAATTAGAGCAAAGGGCTCTGCGGGCGGTCATAACGGACTTAAGGATATCATAGAATTAAGCGGTTCGGAAGAATTTCCAAGAATTAAAATCGGTTGCGGAAAAAAGCCACACCCTGATTACGATATAAAGGACTGGGTGCTTGGTAAATTTCCAAAGCAGGAAGAAAAGGCAATTGAAGAGGTTATTTCTCTTGCCGCCGATGCCGCAATTTGTATGGTTAAAACAGATATTCAAACCGCTATGAACAGGTATAACAGATGATGCAGTTTTTACTAAACACCTTAAACCAAATACCTGCAATTAAATCAGTTTTTAGTACCGTAACGGGGGAGGGGGGCTCTCCTGTTGCGGTTTTTGGCTTGCCCGATACCGCCCGTTCGGTACTTTCGGTAGGCACCGCTCAAAGACTTGATAGGTCGGTTTTTGTAATAACCGATACCGAAGCCACCGCCAGAAAAATGGCGGCAGATGCTCTGTCACTGGGCGGTAGTGCAGAGGTTTTTCCATCAAGAGATTTTAACTTTTTAAATATGCTCGGCTCCTCAAAAGATTATGAGCTTGCTCGTATTGGTGTGCTATGGCGTTTTATAACGGGCAAAACAAAAATAATTTTTACCGATATTGAAGCCTTCAGCCAAAAAACCATTTCACCCACCGCCCTTAAAGGTCTTACCTTTAAGCTTTCGGCGGGCAGTAGTGTAGATATTAAAGACCTTGCGGCAAGGCTTGTTTCAATGGGCTATGAATTCACCGAACAGGTGGATGGCGTTGGTCAGTTTTCTGTTCGCGGAGGTATTATAGATGTCTTTTCGGCGGGGGATATTAAGCCCGTTAGAATTGAGCTTTGGGGTGATGAGGTTGACTCTATGGCGTATTTCGATCCAAGCGATCAAAGAAGGGGCGACTTTTGCGAAGAAATCACCATTCTTCCTGCTGCAGAATTTGCGGTAGACGGTGAAACACTTTGCGATATTTTAACCAACCTTTTGCAAAAAAAGGTCTTTAAAAGCAGCGCCTTTGAGGCGGTAGTAAGCGGTGATATTAATGATATTAAATCGGGCGTTTTTGTAAACACCGACCGCTATATGAACTATATTCCAAACGCCTCTGCCTTTTTAAGTGATTACGCCACCGAGTCTGTTTTAATTCTAAGCGAAAACCGCAATATATCATCGCGTATGAAATCCCTTTGGGAGTCACGGCTTTGCAGTATGGAAGACCTTTTTGAAAACGGCTCTATAGATGGCAAAATAGAAAGCTTTTATTACGGAGCATCGTATTTTGGGGAGATTATTTCAAAAATCCCCACAATATATGTTGATAGCTTTACAGGTAGCAGCTACCCCGTAGCGCCAAAGCAAATTCATACCGTATTTGTAAAACAGCTTTCAGCGTGGGGCGGAAGTATGGATGTTTTGCTTGATGATTTGCGACCCGCCGTTAAAAGAAAACAAACCGCCATAATTCTTGCGGGTAGTGAAAAAGGCGCCGATATTCTAATAGGTCAGCTTGAAAATAACGGCGTTCACGCCCAAAAGGCAATCAGCGAGGACCTTTTGGCAGGCGCAGGTGTTTTTGTTATGGCAGATGCCCTTTCGGCAGGCTTGGAATTTACTGAGCAAAATTTGCTGGTTATTGCTCATAAGCCGTTAAATCTTGCCGCCAAAAAGAATAAAAACCGCAAAAAGGGCGAAGCCTTTAACTCTTTAGAGGAGCTTAAGGTAGGCGACTATGTTGTTCATTTTGCGCACGGAATAGGTCAATTTGACGGTATTCATCGCATTGAAACGGGAAACGTGGTTAAGGACTATATAAAAATTAAATACAAGGGCACCGACGTTCTTTACGTGCCCGTAACTCAACTGGATTTAGTTTCGCGTTATATAGGCGGAGCAGGGGAAAGCGGACCGGTTCTTCATAGGCTTGGCGGTCAGGAATGGCAGAAAGCCAAAGCCCGAGTTCGCGCCGCCACTAAGGATATAGCTAAGGAGCTTATAAAGCTCTACGGCGAGCGACTTAAGGTTCAGGGTCACGCCTTTGCCCCCGATAACGAGCTTCAGTCGGATTTTGAAGCGCGTTTTCCCTACGAAGAAACCGAAGACCAATTAGCCGCCATAAACGATATTAAAAGGGATATGGAACGCCCTGTTCCAATGGATAGACTCCTTTGCGGTGATGTTGGCTTTGGTAAAACCGAGGTTGCTTTGCGTGCGGCATTTAAGTGTGTTTGCGAGGGTAAGCAGTGCGCCATTTTGGTGCCCACAACCATACTAGCTTGGCAACATTATCTGACCGCTACCGAGCGCTTTGGCGAGCTTCCTGTAAAGATTGAAATGCTTTCGCGTTTTCGCACCAAAAAACAGATAGAAAAAACTCTGGAGGGCATCAAAAGGGGGGACGTTGACCTTGTGGTCGGCACCCACCGTATGATTTCTTCCGATGTAAGCTTTCGCGATTTAGGTTTAGTTATTATTGATGAAGAGCAACGTTTTGGCGTAGCCCAAAAGGAAAAGCTTAAAACTATGTTCAGTGCTGTGGATGTTTTAACCCTAACCGCCACCCCAATTCCGCGCACCCTTAATATGGCTATGTCAGGTATTAGAGATATGTCATCAATTGAAGAAGCTCCTATGGATCGCCAACCCGTTCAAACCTACGTTATGGAGCAAAATAACGGTGTTTTAATCGAAGCCATAAACAAAGAGCTTCGCCGCGGCGGTCAGGTTTACTATATGCATAACAGGGTAGAAAGCATAACCCATTGTGCCGCAAGGCTTAAAACCGCCCTGCCCGATGCCAATATAGGCTTGGCGCACGGAAAAATGAGCGAGGAGGAGCTTTCAAAGGTCTGGAAATCCCTTTTAGAGGGCGAAATAGATGTGCTGGTTTGCACTACCATAATCGAAACGGGGGTTGACGTTCCAAATTGTAACACCCTTATCATCGAAGATGCCGATAGAATGGGTCTGGCTCAGCTCCATCAAATCAGAGGTCGTGTAGGTCGTTCAAGCAGAAGAGCATATGCCTATTTCTGCTTTAAACGGGGCAAGGCGCTCAGTGAAATAGCCACAAAACGACTTGAAGCAATCAGAGAATATACCGAGTTTGGTTCGGGCTTTAAAATTGCAATGCGCGATTTAGAAATAAGGGGCGCGGGTAATATTTTAGGCGGCGAACAGCACGGTCATATGGAAACTGTCGGCTATGATATGTACATTAAACTGCTTAGTGAAGCAATCAGTGAGGAAAAGGGTGAGCAAAAGCCTGTCCAAGAGGAATGCTCGGTGGATTTGGATATAAGCGCCAATATCCCCGAAAGCTATATTCCGTCACTCTCGCACAGGCTCAGCATTTACCGCCGAATTGCCGATATTAAAAACACCGATGATAGGTCGGACGTTATTGATGAGCTTTGCGACCGATTTGGTGATCCACCGCCCGAAGTGCTTGGGCTTATGGATGTGGCGCTTATTAAGGGCGCGGCAGGGCGCAACGGCATTTATGAAATTTCGGGCGATAAAAGCGAAATAAACTTTTATGTTAAAAGCTTTACCCCCGAAAGGGCAAGCGAGCTTATAAAAAAACTCGGTCAGGGAACGCTTTTAGTGCCTACCGAGCCAATCCACTTCACCATTAAGCTAAAGGCGGGTCAAAGCCAGTCCGCAGTGCTAAAAGCTCTGGCTCAAAAGCTGTAAAAAGTAACTAAAACGGTATCACCCCAAAATTTAAGGCTTAAAAATCATAATAAAATGCAAATATAGGCGAATATGGCGAATTATTCAAAAAATGGAAAAAAGAACAGGCGAATCGTTTAAAATGCACCTTAAAAACAATTGACTTTTATAGCGAATAATGATAGAATATAATAGATAATGTGCGATCATTTTTGCCTTGAAAAGGGGATTGATTTTTTGGAAAAATTTAAAAATAAAATATGGCTTGCCACACCTACAATGCACGGTGAAGAAATGGAATATGTTAAACAGGCTTATGATACAAACTGGATGAGCACTGTTGGCGAGAACATAAACGAAGTTGAAAAAATCGCTGCTAAGAAGGCGGAAATGAAATATGCAGTTGGTTTATCTTGTTGTACTGCCGCACTTCATTTGGCAGTAAAGCACGCGGGCGAAACCCTTTACGGCAAACCTGCAATCAGTCACGGTGCATTAGAGGGTAAGCGAGTATTTTGCTCTGATATGACCTTTGACGCAACTCTTAACCCCGTGGTTTATGAAGGCGGTATCCCCGTGTTCATTGATACAGAAGCGAAATCGTGGAATATGGACCCCGTAGCGCTTGAAAAGGCGTTTGAAATGTATCCCGATGTAAAATTAGTCGTTTCGGCAGAGCTTTATGGTTTCCCCGGTAGAATGGATTTAATCAAGCAAATCTGCGAAAAGCACGGCGCCCTTTTAATTGAGGATGCAGCCGAGGCAATGGGCGCAACCATTAACGGCAGACAGTGCGGCTCCTTTGGTGACTATTCGGCTATAAGCTACAACGGCAATAAAATTATCACCGGTTCGGCGGGCGGCTGTCTTCTTACCAATGATTTGGAAATGGCAAATAAAGCTCGTAAGTGGTCTACACAGTCAAGGGAAAACGCCCCTTGGTATCAGCATGAGGAAGTCGGCTATAACTACCGTATGAGCAATGTAATCGCAGGTGTTGTGCGTGGTCAGTATCCCTATTTAGAGGAGCACATCGCACAGAAAAAAGCAATTTATGAGCGTTATCGTGACGGATTTAAGGGCTTGCCCGTACAAATGAATCCAATTACGGATGGAACGGAGCCTAATTACTGGCTATCTGCTATGATTATAGATAAAGAGTATATGTGTAAACAGGTAAGGGATGACTCTAACGCTATCTATATAAAAGAGTCGGGTAAAACCTGTCCTACCGAAATTCTCGAAACACTTGCAGAGTATAATGCCGAAGGCAGACCAATTTGGAAGCCTATGCATATGCAGCCAATGTATCGTATGCACGAGTTTGTAACCCGTGAGGGCAGCGGCCGCTGCAGAACAAACGCTTATATCGCAGGTGGCTGTTTGGACGTCGGCGCAGATATTTTTGAACGTGGACTTTGTTTGCCAAGCGACAACAAAATGACCGCTGAAGAGCAAGCACAAATTATAGAAATTGTGAAATGCTGTTTTAAATAATTTTGAACGGAGAAATACATAATGTATGCAAGGTTTTTAAAAAGACCCATAGATTTTATTTTGTCTGCTACGGCTTTGATTGTGTTATCTCCCGTTTTGTTAATCTTGATTGTGGTTGGTGCAATTGCTATGAAGGGAAACCCGTTTTTCTTTCAACCACGACCGGGCAAAAAAGGAAAAGACAAAAAAGAAAAAATCTTTATGCTAATTAAACTGCGTACTATGAGCAACGCAAAAGATAAGGATGGCAATCTTCTTCCCGATGACGTAAGACTGAATAAGTATGGAAAATTACTGCGATCCACCTCTTTGGACGAGCTTCCCGAGCTTTTTAATATTTTTGTAGGTCATATGTCAATAGTCGGCCCAAGACCTCAGCTTGTTCGCGATATGATATTTATGAGTGACGAGCAAAGACGCCGTCATGATGTTCTTCCGGGTTTAACTGGTCTTGCACAGGTGAACGGGCGAAACAATATCACTTGGGAACAGAAAATTGAATTCGATCTTGAATACATAAATAAAGGAATTACATTTATTGGCGATGTGAATATAATTTTGCAAACCATAGGCAAGGTGTTCAAACGGGAAGATACCGTCCGTGAGGGAACCGTGTCAGATATGGACTTCGGAGACTGGCTTATGTTGGAAGGTAAGGTCGATAAAGCAACCTACGACGCAAAACAAAAAGAAGCAAAGGAATTATTGAGGAATTAAAGATGGAAAAATATAGCGTACTTATGTCGCTTTATGTAAAAGAAAAACCCGAATACTTACGTTTAGCTATTGATAGTATGATTAATCAAACGGTCGTTCCTGATGAGATTGTAATCGTGGAGGACGGTCCGTTGAATGATGAGTTGTACGCAATTATAAAAGAGTACACCGAAAAGCATCCCGATTTGTTTTCGATTGTGGTCAACAAAGAAAACTTGGGGTTGGGATTGGCGCTGAACGAAGGCCTTAAAGTGTGTAAAAACGAATTGGTAGCTAGAATGGATACGGATGATATTGCCAAGCCGGACCGCTGCGAAAAACAGCTTGCCGTCTTCCGAGAGAATCCGGAGCTGGCTATTGTGGGTGCCTATGTGGACGAGTTCCACACCACGCCGGATCAGGTGGTATCCACCCGGGCAGTACCCCAGACCCATAAGGAGATCTATCAGTTTGCCAAAAAACGCAGCGCCTTTAACCATCCCGCGGTGATGTACCGTAAAAGCAAGGTGCTGGAATTCGGCGGTTACAGCGACCTGCGCCGGAATCAGGATGTAGATTTGTTTGGTAGAATGCTTTTTGGCGGTTGCAAAGCTGAGAATATCGGTGAATCACTTTTGTATTTCCGTTCAAACGATGATCTTGCAAAGCGCCGCAAAAGCTGGGAAAATACCAAAAGCTATATCGATACCATCAAGCGGTTCTGGAAAATGGGCTACGCAAGTTTTACAGATTATACCATCGTAGCAGTTGCCCAAACGGGAATGTTCTTAATGCCCGTAAAACTACAGCATTGGGTGTATAAAACATTTTTGAGGAAGTGAATTGGCATCAATGAGCCTGGAACAGAAGATCAATTATCATTTAAACAAGTTTCCTGTTGTCAAGAAAGTCATTAAGCGGGCATATCAACTGGGGATGTATGCCATTTCTCCAAAAATCAAGTCGGAGGGCAACATTGAGTGCGTTTCTCCCGATGATGGCAAGGAATATTTCTTTGGGTATTATGATAAATCTCCTTGGGATGCAACCCAGCGATATATGCTCTGTATGCGCGCTAATAACACCTGGAGCGATGTTTCTCCCAAAGAGCCTGCCGATATTATACTCATTGACACGACTAAAGCAAAAGATGAAGATGGCCGTGTGAGAAAACTGGCAGAAACCAGAGCCTGGAATGTACAGATGTCCTGTATGCTCCAGTGGCTTGGACCCGATTATCAAAGCAAGATCCTGTACAACGATTTTCGCGACGGAAGATTCTGTGCCGTGATCCTGAACGTGGAAAGCGGCGAGGAGCGCGTGATCGATGCGCCGGTATACAGCGTATCTGCCGACGGCAAGTTTGCCCTTACGTTGGATTTTGCCCGACTGTATTCTCTGCGCCCCGGTTACGGTTATTACAATGTACCCGAGGTCACGAAGGACGTTGCCCTCCCGGATGCACCCTGTATCTGGACCGTGGATCTGGAAAGTGGGGAAGTAAAGCCTCTGCTGAAGTATACAGATTTTGCCGCGTTCCAGCCCCGGAAAGAAATGCAGGAGAATGGGGCTGTACACAAGGTCAACCATATTATGCTCAGCCCCAACGGCAAGCGGTTTATGGTGCTGTACCGCTGGTTCAACGGTCAGCGGAAGTATACCCGCCTGATCACCTGCAATATTGACGGCAGCGATATGTATGTACTCAGCGATGATGACATGGTATCCCACTGCTATTGGAAAAACGACGGCGAAATCATTGCCTTTGAAAACAAGCACAGCGGCGGCCCCGGCTATTACCTAATGAAGGATAAAACACAGGAGTATACGCACCTGTGGAGCAAGTACAGCAATGATGGACATCCCAGCTATTCGCCGGACCGTAGCTTTGTGGTAACGGATTCCTACCCGGACCGTGCCCGTATTGCAGAAATTAAATTATTGAAAGATACGGATATAGAAGCAAAAGACGTAAAAATTTTGGCAAGAGTGTTTGCCCCCTTCCGATATGATAACGATACCCGATGCGATCTGCACCCTAGATGGAGCAGAGACGGAAGAACTATTTGTTTTGATGCTGTGTTTGAGGGACATCGAGGTTTGTATATCGTTGGTATTTAATGATTGAATACAAGGAGAAAAATATGATTAGCGTAGTAATTCCCACACATAATAGAGCAGATTTATTGCCTAGGGCTATTAAAAGCGTTCAAGCGCAAACTTATACCGATTTAGAGATACTTATTGTATCCGACGGATCTGAAGATAACACCCAAGAAGTTGTGGAAGAACTAGCGAAGGACGATAACAGAATCAAGTTTATCGAGTATTTTCCCGCAAGAGGTGGCAATGTTGCACGTAATACCGGCATTGAGAACGCTTCCGGTGAGTATGTGGCATTCCTGGACGATGATGACGAGTTCATGCCGGAAAAGTTGGAAAAGCAAATGGCAGTGATGAAATCAGATCCGCAGATCGGTTTGGTATATACCGGTGTTAAAGTTATATATGCTAATGAAGGCGTTGAATATGCCTCTGTACCTAAGGCTACCGGTGATCTGAGTAGTGAAATTCTGTTGGACAATATTATTGGAACTACATCAACAGTTATGGCGCGTAAAGAACTATTACTACAAGCAGGTGGATTTGATGTGCAATTGCGAGCACTACAGGATTTTGATTTGTGGATTCGCATTTGTCAGCTCTGCAAAGTTGGATTTGTCCCTGAAGAGATGATTAACTATTATAACTATACCGGCACAAAGCAGGTGTCTGCTCTCACGAATAAATACATCGAATCCTTTGCATATATAAACAAGAAATACAATGATATGCTGAATGCTCTGCCAAAAGAAAAGCAGCGAGAGAAAAAGTATAATGAGTATATGCTCCTAGGCAATAAAGCAATGCGAAACGGAGACGGTAAATTGGCAAGGCGGTTTATTAAAGCTGCATTGAGAGAAATAAAGAGCAAGAAGGCTATAGCATATTATCTGCTTTCATTTTGTAGTTATAAGACAGTTTTGAAACTGAGAAGTTGTTTTTGACAGTTGATTGGTGAGGAGAAGTAATGGCAAATAAGGTTCATATTCTACAAGTTACAGGTTCTCTGCGAGTGGGTGGATTGGAAAATGTCGCAATGAATATTATTCGTTATAGCGATAAGCAGAAGTATGCCATTGATTATTTGGTATATGGAGCTGGCGTTGAACCTTTAGAAGCAGAAGTGGAAGCTCTCGGTGGACGGGTATTTCATATTCCATACCCGCATATGGGGGCTGGAAAGTATGTGCGGGAAATGAAGCGCGTAATGCAGGAAAACGGTCCTTATGATGTGGTACACGCACATTCGCTGTTTAATTCTGGTTTTGTCATGAAAGCTGCTTATGAAATGGGCATTGCAATTCGGATATCTCATGGGCATAGTGACCGCAGAAATGTAAAAGTGAAGTTCCATCGTGATATTTATAACAGATATATGCGCTATTTGATTAATAGGTATGCAACACAGAAATTTGCTTGTTCTGAGGGAGCAGGAAAATATTTGTACGGCAAAGGTTACGGGGAAGATGTTTATATTGTAAAAAATGGTGTTGATGTGGAAAAATTCCGCTTTGACCAAGAAAAACGCCTTGTAATTAAGAAGGAGTTTGGCTGGGAAGACTGTAAGATCGTGGGTCATATTGGAAGACTTGCGCAGGTGAAAAATCAGAAGAAAGTTATTGATGTTTTTTATCATGCCTATCAGCAGGATTCCTCGCTTCGTTTGTTGATTGTTGGGGATGGAGAGTTAAAAGATGAATTGCAGCAACAAATCGATTCACTTAGACTACATGATGTTGCTAAGTTAGTGGGCACACGCCGTGATATACCTGATTTGTTGTCTGCATTCGATGTATATATGATGCCTTCTTTTTATGAAGGAGTTAGTATTTCTTTAATTGAAGCACAAGTTTCGGGTGTGCATTGCTTGGTATCTTCCAATGCTGCTGCAAAAGAGACTCGCATTACAGATTGCATCAATGTTCTAGAATATACCGATTCTGACGAAGCGTGGGCGGAGCGAGTTGTTTACTTGGTAAATAAAGAACGTATTATGCATACTGAAGGTGAAATCAAAGAGCAAGGATATGACATTAAAGATATTGTTAGTAACGCAATAAAATTATACGGAGAAAAAAATGATTAAATTATTGGATGTAAAGTTAAATGATGCTTTAAGTTTTTTAGCGGTATTTATTGCATTCATTTGCGCTACAAATGGTGAGTTAGCTAATACCAACAACACTGTAATATATTACATACCTTATTTAGTGTGTTTTGTGGCGCTTGCGCTTGAACTTCTGCTATTCTTTTATAAAAAATTTATTATACCTTCCTATTTAGTATGGCGTGTAGGAATTATTATATTTTTCCTTTTTAGTATAATTTATGCAACTACTGGTGCCAACTGGTTTGTTATTATTAAAAAATATATAGCACAATCTATAGTAGTGTTTTTAATTTCGTTTAAATGTATGGTAGCAAAGGAAAATATCCAAAAATTTATAAGGATTGCTATTGTGGCTATGTTTTTTAGTTTGCTGTATGTATTAACAAGTGTTGATCTGGCAATGGTACGGGAAGGCGTTCGTCTAGGTGTAGATTCTCTTAATGAAGCATGGAATGCTAACGATATAGGGCTAACTTCATCTATGGGTGGCGTATTAACTTGGTATATTTTCTTTGTTCATTCCAAAACATTAACCAAACGCCAAAAAATATTAGGCATTATATTAGAGTTGTTTTTCTTACTTTTCTCAGTTCTTTCCGGTTCCAGAAAATCATTGCTTATTTTCTTTTCTGCAATATTTGTTTATTATATTGGAAAATCAAAATCTAATAAAATAAGAAATATTATGCTAACCATAGTAGGTGTCTCAGTTTTATGGTATGCAATTTTTAATATTCCTTTTTTGTATGAACATATTGGTTACCGTTTTGAAGGCGCGTTGGATATGCTAAGTGGCACTGGTGGTGACAGAAGTTCTCAGATCCGCAGGGATATGTTAGAGATCGGTTTGCAAGCCTTTAAACAAAAACCATTTTTAGGGCATGGGCTTAACGGTTTTTCTATTGTGTATGGTAACCTTACCGGTGCACACGTGTATTCACACAATAATTATATTGAAATATTGGTTAATACCGGAATAATAGGTTTTTTGCTTTACTATGGCTATATTGTGCGGATGGTGTTTGTGCGTGTTAATGGTAATAAAGAACTAATTATGTTTAAGGCTATATTAATAGCTTTGCTTTTAGCTGATGTAGGCTTAGTCAGTTATACGGCTGCATCATATCAGTATGTTTTGTGTTTAGTAATATGTGGTATTTCACAAAAATCGTTAATTCCGCAGGAAAATACGTGAATCAGAGAAGATTTGGTAGTGGTGAAAGGATGGATATATGAAAATTGCATTTTCAATGGCAAATATGCTTGGCGGCGGAGCAGAGCGGGTTGTATCTGAGTTGGTAAATTCTTTTGTAGAGCAGGGCCACGATGTATCGATTATTGTTGTGAAGGCTTCAGAGTGCGTGTATCCGCTTAAGGCTCAGGTTAAGCTCGTGGATTTGTCTGCAAAGGATAAAGGTATTTTGTCGCGAATATGTGCTTTGCGTCAATGCATTAAGAAAAATCGCTACGATGTTGTGATTTCTTTCTTGACTAGTACGAATATTGAAACGTTGTTGGCTATGGTAGGGTTGGGTATTCCTACAGTGATTAGTGAGAGGAATAACCCCTATATATTACCTGAGGGCAAAATATACCGTTTTCTTAGGTCAGTGACCTATCCTTTGGCAAAGGGTTACGTATTTCAGACGCCGGATGCTCAGGCGTTTTTTAGCAAGAGGATTCAAAAGAAAAGTGTGGTTATTATGAATCCTATCAAATCCCAGTTGCCTGCGGTATATAGCGGAGAACGTGAAAAACGGGTTGTAAATGTAGGTAGATTGGTTCCTCAAAAAAACCATAGAATGTTTATAGATGCTTTTTGCGAATTTTCCAAGAGCCACCCCGATTATATCGCGGAAATTTACGGCGAAGGCCCCTTAGATAAAGAGTTGTTGGATTATATCCGGTCTAGCGGTATGGAAACCAAGGTGTTTCTCCGTGGTTTTTGCAAGGATGTATTATCGGAGATTGCAAGCGCAGCGATGTTTATAATGTCTTCCGACTATGAAGGTATGAGCAATGCGTTGATCGAAGCGGTTGGAATGGGAATTCCGTGTATTTCTACCGATCATCCCATTGGTGGCGCACGGTTGACAATTCAAGATGGTGTCAGCGGCTTTTTGGTTCCTGTGGGTGACACTTATAAATTAACTGAGAAAATGTCTAATATTGCTGATGATCCGGAATTGGCAAGCAAATTCTCAAAGCAGGGAGTATCGCTTCGTAATAAGCTATCAATCCAAGAAATTGCAAAGAGTTGGATTGAATATATCGAAAAAGTAAGGAAAGGTAATAAGTCATGAGATTCTCAAGCTTATTTAAATTAAAAGTGTGGAAGAATTGGTTTCTGCAAAGTCCAATGGCCGTTGTTTTACCCGATAAAACGCATATCAAAATGCGTTTTAAATTAAAAATGGGAAAAAAGTTAAACCTGGAGAATCCGCAGACTTTTAACGAGAAGCTTCAATGGCTAAAACTCTATGACCGCAAGCCTATTTATACCACTATGGTGGATAAGGTAGCTGTAAGAGACTATATTACAAAGACTATAGGTGAAGAATATCTTATACCTTGTTTGGGGGTTTGGGATTCTCCTGATGATATTGACTTTGATTTGTTACCTGAACAATTTGTTTTGAAATGCAATCATAATTCCGGGCTTGGAATGTGCATTTGTAAGGACAAGTCCAAATTAAACATAGAGAAGATAAAAAAAGGATTAAAAAAAGGTCTTGCACAAAATTATTATTTATACGGTCGTGAATGGCCGTATAAAAATGTGAAGCCTCGTATTATTGCAGAACAGTATATGGAGGATTCCTCTGGCGGATTAATCGACTACAAATTTTTCTGTTTTAACGGAACTGTTGATTGCGTTATGGTTTGCATTGACAGGCATATTAACGACCCCAAATTCTACTTTTTTGATTCTAACTGGAAACTCAAAAGGCTCAATATAAGGGGAAAAGAAGCTCCTGAGAATTTTACATTGCCTATGCCCGAGTGTATGCCGCGCATGTTTGCTTTGGCCAAAGAACTTGCAAAAAGCCATTCTTTTGTCAGAGTCGATCTTTATGAATGCAATGGAAAAATATATTTTGGTGAACTTACTTTTTTCCCCGATAGTGGTTTCGACAATAAACTGCTTTGGGAAACGGATAAGTATTTTGGTGATGCTTTGATATTACCCATAAAGGAGAAAAAAATATGAAAATTACGGTTATTGGTGCAGGAAATGCTGGAACAACAGTGGCGGCGCAGTTATCATATTTTGGACACGAGGTTACTGTTTTGAGAACCTCAAACCATTTGCACAATGAACACTATGCTCTGTTTAAGCAAACAAGAATTATCAAGGTTATAGATGAGTATTTGGGCGACTATACTGCTCAAATACATCATGTTACCGAATCTTTTGAGGAAGCTATTCCTACTGCCGAACTGATTATAGTTTATGTTCAGACTTCATATCACGAAGCCGTTATAAAAAATATGATTCCTTATTTAAAGGATGGACAAGCTATTCTTTTTGAACCGGGCTACCTTTCGACAGCTTTTCTATTGAAATATTGTAATAAAGACATTATTTCAATAGAAGCAGAAAGTTCACCCATAGATTGTCGTATAATAGAACCTTGTTTATGTAAGGTGTTATTTAAAAATGTTATGAATCCGATGGGTGTGTACCCTTCTAATAAAAAAACTGTCGCTGCAGAAATCCTTGACAAACTTGGATTTCCTTACAGATTTACAGATAATGTTGTAGAAGCGGCACTTCATAATCCTAACCTTATTGTTCATACTATTGGAGCATTATTCAGTATACCAAGAATTGAATATACAAATGGAAGGTATTGGATGTATAAAGAAGTATTTACGCCTCATGTATGGAACGTATGTGAATCATTAGATGCTGAGAAGATGGCTGTTATGAGCAAAGTGGGGGTCGTTAAACGTCAAAGCTATGTTGAAGCTTGTCAAGAGCGGAATTTCGTTAACGATGAACGATCTCCTTTGGATTCTTTTTTTGATTATGCAATGAATTCCTCTCCCGAAGGACCTTCCATTCCTGATTCGAGGTATTTGACTGAGGATGTTCCGCAGGGATTAGTTTTATTAGAGTCTTTGGGAATATATCTAAATGTTCCTACACCGACTTGTTCATCTTTGATTGATTTAGCAAGTGTAGCTTTAAAAATAGATTTTAGAGCTTGTGGCAGAACAGTAGACAAGCTTGGCATAGAAAACTTGTCGAAAATCCAAAACGGTTAAGGAGACTGTTATGAATATTCTTATAGGTGCAGATTTAGTTCCTACCGCTTCGAATTTTAGTGTTTTCAAGGCGGGGGATGGCGTTTCACTTGTTGGAGAAGAATTGCTCAATATCTTAAACAAGGCAGATTATCGTATATTTAACCTTGAAGTTCCGCTTTGTGATAATGCTGCTCCAATAGAAAAGTGCGGCCCTGCGCTTATCGCATCTACGTATACCATATCCGGCTATAATGCTTTGGGTGTAGATTTGCTTACTCTTGCAAATAATCATATAATGGATCAAGATAATCAAGGTTTGATTTCAACCATAAATCTTTTAAACGGTAATGGTATTGCTTATTTAGGCGCGGGTGAAACCTTAGAACAGGCAAAAAAACCTTATAATTTCCAACTTGATGGCAAAAAAATCGGCGTATATGCATGTGCAGAACACGAATTTTCTATCGCTGATGATAAAGCTCCGGGAGCCAATCCCTTTGACCCGTTTGAGTCTCTTGATCATATTGCAGAGATGAAAGGGGAATGCGACTATGCTATTGTGCTTTACCACGGAGGTAAGGAACATTATAGATATCCATCTCCTTCTTTGCAAAAGACCTGTCGCAAGATGGTTGAAAAGGGCGCTGACCTTGTTGTGTGCCAGCATAGCCATTGTGTAGGCTGTGAAGAAAAATATAACGGTGCAACAATCGTTTATGGTCAGGGTAATTTTCTATTTGACGGTAGCGAGAACGAATGTTGGCAGACGAGCCTGATAGTTTCTGTTAACGAGAATGGTGAAGTGTCATACATACCATTAAAAAAGACAGGAAATTCTGTGCGGGTGGCAAAAGAAGATGAAGCCGCTGATATAATGGATGGTTTTATAAACAGAAGCGAAGAAATAAAGCAAAATGGCTTTATTGAAAGAAAATATGCAGAGTTTGCAGATTCTATGATAAAACATTATTTATTTGCATTCTCAGGCATAAAAAGAAATTTTGTTTATAAAGTTTTTAATAAGTTGTTGGGGTATAGACTGACTGATTGGATACTTAAAAGAAAGTATACTAAAGACAAACGGCTTGCTTTGCAAAATTATATTGAATGTGAAGCTCACAGAGAATTGTTTATTCAAGGCCTTAGGATAAACAACAAATTATAACGAGGGTGTTTTTTTGAATAATAGTATTAATAAAAAAGTTGGGCGCGCTGCGGCTTGGTCTTCTGTAACCGAGCTTATGGCAAAACTTATTTCGCCTATTGTAAATATTTTTTTGGCAAGGCTTTTGTTGCCGGAAGCATTCGGCATCGTGGCAACTATTACTATGGTTACCAGTTTTGCTGAAGTGTTTACCGATGCGGGATTTCAAAAATATATTATTCAGCATGAGTTTAAGGACGAAAATGAGTTAAACGAAAGCACAAATGTAGCCTTTTGGACTAACTTGGGGATCTCCATATTTGCTTGTTTAGTAATTTTTGTTTTTAGAGATCGAATAGCAATTCTTGTTGGAAATTCTGGCTTGGGAATATCTATAAGCATTGCCTCGTTACTTATAGTGTTTCATGCTTTTTCAAGTATTCAAATGGCTCGCTATAAAAGAGAACTAGATTTCAAAACATTGTTTTTTGTAAGAATAGGAACATCGTTAATTCCTTTGGTTATAACCATTCCGTTGGCAATTGTTTTAAGAAATTATTGGGCTTTAATAATAGGGAATTTTGCAACGCAAGGGTTTAATGCTTTTGTTTTAACGGTGAAATCTAAGTGGAAAATCAAGTTTTTTTATAACTTTTCGCTTTTTAAGCAAATGTTTTCTTTTAGCGTGTGGACACTTTTAGAAAGCATATCCATTTGGCTTACATCAAATATTGATATTTTCTTAATAAGCAAATATCTTGATGAACATTATCTTGGGTTATATAAAACCTCAATGGCAACCATAAATTCATATATGGGATTGATTACAGCAGCTCTCACACCGGTACTATTTTCTACTTTATCAAGATATCAGAATGATGATAAACAGTTTAAATCTACATATTATACCTTTCAAAAATTAACTTCTGTTTTAGTTGTTCCTATGGGAATAGGTATATTTATTTTTAGTGATCTAGTTACCTTGATTTTGTTGGGCGAAAATTGGATGGAAGCTAGTGGCTTTATTGGTTGGTGGGGACTCACTAGTGCTTTTACTATAATTTTTTCTCACTTTTCTAGTGAAGTAATACGCAGTAAAGGAAAACCATTAATTTCTTTTATAATTCAAGTTATTCATATTTTAGTACTGATGCCGGTTTTGATTATGTTCAAAGATTCTGGTTTTAGGACGCTATATATAGTTCGTTCTTTATTAAGAGTAGAACTTATATTGTCAGCAATTATAGTTTTGTGTGTAATCTTTAAATTTAATCTCAGAAAGATTTTTGTTAATATTATTCCTGCTATGTTTTCTGCTATCATAATGGCAGTTGTAGGTTATTGTGTCAGAGGTATTTTTGATAACATAATCTGGCAATTTGCATCAATTTTTATTTGTGTTATTGTATATTTTGTTATTTTATTAGGTTGTTTCCCGAAACTCAGACGCGAGCTTTTGGAAACCGAGTATGCAAAAAAGATTGTGAAAATTTTTAATAGAAGATAACAAATAAGATCTTGAAATACTATTTTAGGAGAGTTTTATGCTTATCTCAAACATTAATTTAACAACCACCCCTATCCTAATCACCGGAGCTGCCGGTTTTATTGGCTCCAATCTTGTTATGGAGCTGCTTCGCACCGTTCCGGGTATAAGTATTGTCGGTCTTGACAATATGAATGATTACTATGACGTTTCCATTAAGGAATACCGTCTTTCAGAGATTGAAAAGCTTGCTACGGAGCACCCTGACTGCAAATGGGAGTTCGTTCGCGGCAATATCGCCGACCGTGCGCTGATTGACGGTCTTTTTGAAAAACATCATTTCTCGGTTGTGGTTAATCTTGCCGCGCAGGCGGGGGTTCGTTACTCGATTACCAATCCCGACGTTTATATTGAGAGCAACATAATTGGTTTCTACAATATTCTTGAAGCTTGTCGCGCTACTATGAATACAGACCACCCCGTTGAGCACTTGGTTTACGCTTCATCCTCCTCGGTTTATGGAACTAATAAAAAAATTCCATATTCAACTGATGACAAGGTGGACAACCCCGTGTCTTTATATGCTGCTACTAAAAAGTCAAACGAGCTTATGGCTCATGCCTACTCAAAGCTTTATAATATTCCGTCAACCGGACTGCGATTTTTTACCGTTTACGGTCCTGCGGGGCGCCCCGATATGGCTTATTTTGGCTTTACAAACAAGCTGCTAAAGGGCGATACTATTGAGATTTTCAACTACGGCAACTGCAAACGAGACTTCACATATGTGGACGACATAGTTGAGGGGGTTAAGCGTATTATGCAGCATGCTCCCGAAAAGGCAATGGGCGAGGATGGACTTCCTCTGCCGCCCTATGCCGTTTACAATATCGGAAACAACAGCCCTGAAAATCTGCTCGACTTTGTAACAATTTTGCAGGAGGAGCTTATCTGCGCAAAGGTCTTGCCCGAAGATTATGATTTTGAGGCACACAAAAAGCTTGTTCCCATGCAGGCGGGCGACGTGCCTGTTACTTATGCCGATACCTCGGCGTTGGAGCGCGATTTTGGCTTCAAGCCATCAACCCCACTTCGTGACGGGCTTCGCAAATTTGCCCAGTGGTACCACGAATTTTATCAGTCTAAGTAAAAAGGTCTATTTTTAGGAAAGGATTAATAGGTAAAGCATATGACCGTATATGATGCGTTTAAAAACATCTACAAAAAGGAACCGCAACACATAGCTTTTACCCCGTACCGAGTTTGCCCTATCGGCGCACACTCCGATCATCAACTTGGCAAGATCACGGGTTTTGCTATCAATAAGGGTATTCACATTGCCTACGGTCCAAAAGAAAACGGTGTAATAGAAATTCAGTCCTTGCAGTTTGAAAAAAGAGCGCAATGGCATGTTGAAGCCACCCCAAAAGTGAAAGAAAACGATTGGGCAGATCATTTACGCGGCGCTACAATAGCCCTTAATAAGCGCTATCCGCTTCGCCGAGGACTTTGCGCAGTTATAAAAGGGGAGCTTCCTATTGGTGGACTTTCTTCATCTGCCGCGGTTATTATTACCTATTTGTCCGCACTTTGTAAAATGAATTGCATTGAGCTTTCACCAGAAGAGCTTATTACAATTTCAAAGGAAGCCGAAAATAAATACGTTGGCGTATCTTGTGGTAAGCTGGACCAAAGCTGTGAGGTGTACTGCAAGAAGGATCACCTTCTTTATATGGATTTGCAAGATGATACTTACGAACTGATTCCGCAATCCGATAATATGAAGCCCTATAAGTTTGCAATCTTCTTCAGCGGTTTGGAACGCAGTCTGGCAGGCTCGGCATTCAATATGCGTGTTGATGAGTGTAGAAGCGCTGCTTATGCTCTCAAGGCTTTTGCGGGTATTGAGTACGGTAAATTTGAAGAAACAAACCTTCGAGACGTTCCCGTCGAAGTCTTCCATCAATACAAGGATAGATTACCTGAAAATTGGCGCAAGAGAGCTGAGCACTGGTATACAGAGTTTGAACGCGTTGAAAAGGGCGCTGAGGCTTGGCGTAGGGGAGATATTGAAGAATACGGCAGACTCTCCTTTGAGAGCGGCTATAGCTCTATTCATAACTGGGAAACAGGCTCGCCTGAGCTTATTAAGCTGTATGAAATAATGACCAAAACGAAGGACATTTACGGCGGCAGATTTTCGGGCGCAGGCTTTAAGGGGTGTTGCCTCGCAATTATTAACCCCGAATATGAAGAAAGTATTATTCAAACCGTTACAAAGGAATATTTAAAGGCATTTCCACAGCTGGAAGGTAAATATTCAGTTCACATTTGCGAGAGTGCAGATGGGGTGAAATTGAATTAATTATAATTGTGAAGAAAATCGAAAAATATGCGGAAAGGTATTGACATGAAAAATGAAATCGCCGACAATCTTAACAGACAGACAGACAGACAGACAGAC
>JAFSDM010000001.1 GCA_017436225.1 Clostridia bacterium
ATTTCTGTCCATCTGACTTCCGGATACTTATGGAAATCTCGGCGTTGCCTCACCAGTTCAGGGTTTATATCTTCAGTAAGATGAATGATTTTTTTATACATATTATTCAAACATCCTTTCTGTTAAACATATTCTTATTATGAGTATACAGCATTTTGCGATAAATTACAACAGGAATCTTCGAAATGATCAGGGGGTGCAATCCCGGACCCAAAGAATGACTACAGTAGCGGATCGGATGGAACATCACTTCTTCAACAGCTTTTTCAGTTCTTCATCGGTATAGGTTTCTTTGATTTCTTATCAGCCTTAGGCAGTTTGATTTTTGCCATAATAAATTACTTACTTTCATAAAAAGATTTCACTCGTCGGACTACCTCAAATGAGTTTTGAAATCCTACGAATGAAAGGGCTCTGAAAACTAGGGATTTTCTTATATATCTTTTAATCTTGCCTCAATGTATTTGTTTTTAGGCAATCCAACATTACAAGCATCAAAATACAAGTCTTTTGCTTCTTTTACATTGTCGCAATATATCAAAGCATTGATTGCTGAGGTAATACCAACAACACCTTGTTTTCTTTTATCAAAAGGTGTAATAAAACTTTTCCACTCTCCTACCAAAAAATCATTAGAGATTTGAGAGAATGATAAATATTCAAAAAGAGTTCTGCTTAGTTCACAAATTTTTTTACTATCAACGGTTGAAAACCTTGAAATAAGCGAAAGATATATTGTTTTATAAAAGCTATATTCTGAGGTTGAGTCTGTCTTTGAAAGCAGTTTCTCAAAATTTAACTTTGCACAATGGAAATTATCTTGTGAGATTTTTAAATGGTTGTTTGTGTAAAGTGCAGCCCTATGCACATGAAATTCTGCAAAATAATTTTTACTATCTCCATTTTGTTCTACCGCTTTTCTATATAAATCCCACCAAAAGCTACTATAACCATCTTTTTCTAAAGTGAGCCGTTGGGTTGCATCACAAACAAGCCAATATAAATATTCGTTGTCTTGATTTTTAATGTGCTCACAAAACTTTCTATGGTTATCAAAAAGGGAATGTCCATCTTTAAGCAACGCATAGTTATCAGAAATATTCCAATAACAAAACCCTATATCTTGAAATTCTGTAACAATTTCATTTTCAATAATAGAATTTAGATATGAAATAAGCGATAAATCTTTTTCTCTTTTTTCTTCAGGTGAAATTGCAAAACGCTGTCCTGTAACTTTTAAATCCACAAATTTTCTTCTTATTTGTTCATCCATACAAATCACCAACATTTCATATCTCATTATGTTTATTTTACGTAAACTCTTATGAGATTACAAGACTTGTAATTTTTAGTCTTTTGTGATATAATATATATGTAAAAAATACAAATCAGCCACTACTAAAAATGTAATGGCTGATTTTTTGTCTTTATTATAGCACAAGCATAGCATAAAAGCGGTGGAAGTGCAATAATTATTCATTATTCATCAGCGAGGCGACTTCATTTTTCATTATTCATTCGAGAATCCGTTCCATTCTAATGAATAATGAATGATGAAAAATGAATAGTGAATAATACAAACGAAAATCCGTCCACTTTCGTGAACGGATTTTCGTTTGGTGCGGGTAACAGGACTTGAACCTGCACCGAGTTGCCCCGACTAGAACCTGAATCTAGCGCGTCTGCCAGTTCCGCCATACCCGCATATTTAAAGTAATAAGTAATAGGTAAAAAGTAATAAGTTGTTTGAAAGCTTTTAAGTGGCAGCCGCGCCACGCGCGTTACCCTCAAAAATATAGTCGCACTGCTCCCTTGGAGCGGTTCGCATTGCTCCTTATTTTTTCACCTCAGCAAGTTACCTTCATCATCCACCGGATGCGGCAACTTGCTTCGCCCAATTCCGCCATACCCGCATATTTATATAGAGAAAAAAATAACCTCTATTTTTACACGGTGAGGCTAACCGAGGCGGAGCTTACTTTTCAGATAAATCTTACTTTTTCGGCTGACTCCACAAATATAAAAACGCATTACTGCGATTTTATCATAAAAATCATTTTCCCAAACTCTGCACAACCGATGCTGGATTAAAAACATCGGCTGTAACAGTTATATTTGGTTATGACCTTTGATCATATAAATTTTACTTTAATTAGTTTGCCTTATTAAGACGGTTTGCAAGCTGTGCTTTTTTACGGGCAACTGCGTTCTTGTGCATAATGCCTTTAGCGCCTGCTTGGTCTAACTTCTTAACAGCAACCTTAACGGTTTCCACTGCATCTGCAGATTTTGCTTCGATAGCAGCATCAGCCTTCTTAAGAGCGGTTTTAAGTGCAGAGCGATAGCTCTTATTGCGCTGATAATTTGCTTCGCTAACTAAAACGCGTTTCTTTGCGGACTTAATATTAGCCATAGTCCCAACCTCCTTAATAAAATTCGACGTAAAGTAATAATACCACTAATTTGCTCGGTTTTCAAGTCTTTTTTTAATTTTTTTCGTATATATCAATAAATTTATATAATTCGCACACATTTTTGATTATATTTGCCTAGAATAATAGCCTAAAATGGTTAAAAACTAGCTTTAAGAGGTGTTTTTATGCAAACAAGAACCGACCTTGCGCTGGAGCAAAGGGAGCAATTTCCCGATTTGCCAGATGGTGTAGAGTGCGAAGAATTTAAAAAAGGCTCTGCCGCCATTACCAAAATAACGGTAAAAAATGAGCAGGGCGCTAAGGCGATTAAAAAGCCTGTTGGCAGTTATCTGACGGTTGAGGTGCCCCCCTTTACCGACAATTTAAAAAGTGAGGAGCTTATTTTAACCCTTGCCGAAAATTTAACCGAGCTTATACCAAAAAACGGCTCGGCTTTGGTTGTGGGACTGGGCAACAGAGAAATAACTCCCGATGCATTAGGTCCCAAAACGGCGGGCAAAATTCTTGCAACACGGCAAATTGGCGCTGAGCTGCGCCGAGTGGCAGGGATAGAAAAAATCCGAAGCGTTTCGGTTTTGGCGCCCGGTGTGTTGGGTCAAACGGGCATAGAGGTTTTTGATTTATTAAAGGCGCTTTCAACATCTGTTAAGCCTGATTTTATAATAGTTATTGATGCGCTTGCTTCGCGCTACTTACGGCGTTTGGGCACCACCGTTCAAATGAGCGATTCGGGTATTACTCCGGGTGCGGGTGTAGGCAACGCTCGCCACGAAATAAGCAAATCCACACTTGGCATACCTGTAATTGCGGTTGGGGTGCCAACCGTTGTAGATGCCGAAACCTTGGTTTTTGACCTTACAGACGGAAAAACAAATCTTAACCAGCCTGCCGATCGTGAAATGATTGTTACCCCGCGTGAAATAGACCTGTTAATAGACCGTGCGTCTGCACTGCTTGCCGATGCCATAAACCGCGCTCTATATTATAATGTGGAGCCGGAGCTTATAGCCGAACTGCTTTCATAAAAAGTCTTTTCCCCATTTTTAGGCATATATAAAGCAAATTTATCATAAATTTAGCTAGAGTGAGCAGTCAAACCCGAACCGTATTTTGAAACAGATATTTTAAGGGGGAAATTGATTTGGGCAGAAGAATATTTTATATTTTTTCCTTTATTTTGCTTACCGCGGCATCAATTTACTGCCTTAATTTCATTTGTGCCGATGCCCTTTTCCCCGACTATGTTATGGCTCAAAGCGGTATTATAAATTCGGTATCGGACACCGCGCATCAAGGCAACTCTGAGGATATAACCACGTCTGATTTTACAGACAGCTCGCCGAACAGCGAAAAACCTAAAACCTCCTCTACCCTACCCGCCGCCACAAACGGCAAGGCGGTGGGTAAAATTATAACGCGAACCATAACCGCCTCTGCCGCTAATTTAAAATACCAAAAAATTTATGTGAAAAATCAAACGGGGCTGTCTATTGACCTTAAGGTGGAGCTTTTAACCCTGCCTAAGCTTAAAATTGCTACCACCAAGGAGCCTCAGGTTTTGATTGTACACACCCACACTACTGAGTGTTTTATGAGCGAGGAGCGTGACTACTATACCGACACCGACAAAACCCGCACCACAAACGAAGCCGAAAACATTGTGGCGGTTGGCAAGGTACTTAAAGAAGGCTTGGAAAAAAAGGGGATTGTTTCTATTCACGCCACCGAAAAGCACGATTACCCCGAATATTCGGGAAGCTACTCAAGAGCTGAGGCTACCATTAAAAAATATTTAAAAAAGTACCCCTCGATCAAGGTGGTAATTGACCTGCACCGCGATTCTGTAACCGATGCAAACAAGGCAAAATCGGCGTTGGTAGCCAACATTAACGGTAAAAAAGCCGCTCAGTTAATGCTTGTTTCAGGCTGTCAAAGCGGAAGTGTTACGGGATTTAAAAATTGGAAGGAGAATTTCCGACTTGCGCTGAGGCTTCAGCAAACCATGGAGGTTATGTACCCCTCCCTTGCAAGGCCCATTTTATTCACTTCCCGAAAATATAATCAACACCTGACTACAGGCTCACTTTTAATTGAATGCGGCACTGAGGCAAACACCTTAAAGCAGGCAAAATACTCGGCAGAGCTTTTGGCTAACTGTCTTGCCTCCACTTTAAATATGCTAAAAACAAATTAAGGAAACTAAAAATGAAGAAAAATAAAAGGGAATTTAAAAAGCGAGCCTTTTTTCGCTCGTTTGCCATCACTATTATAATTTTATTTTCTGTCTTTACGCTGATTTTTGGATTTTTGACAGGCTACACACGTATGGAGTCTCAGAAAACGGGCAAGGAGCTTAATATTAGTGAAATAATTTCTTTTGCTGTAAAAAATCCAAACTAAGCTTAAAAGGGTACGCTTCATTTAAGCGTACCCTTTTTAAAAAATTTATCAAACCTTATAAATTAAATCGCTATAGGTTGGCATTGGCCAATATTTCTTAGCGGTGATAAGCTCTAACTCATCTGCCGAGAAACGAACCTTATCCATAAGGGGAATAACTGTATCTCGGTAATAGTTTGCTCTTTTTTGTAAGTCAGCAATTTTCTTTGCAGAAACGCTCTCCCTCTCTAAGGAATTATTATCCTCATACATAGCGTTAAGAAGCTCGGAAAGCTTTTCTATAAGCTCAACCTCTGCCTTACAAGCGGCGTTTGGAACGGCAGCTTTAAGCTCATTAACCGTGGTTGCCAAAGCTTTAATATACTCTGCAACCGACGGGGTTATATACTTTTTAACCATACTAACCATTGTGTTAGCCTCAATTCCCAATACCTTGCAATAGTTTTCAAGGTGAATTTCATAGCGAGAGTGTATTTCGGCTTCGGTAAACACCTTATGGTCGGTAAAAAGCTTAATATTCTTTTCGTTTATAAACTCGGGCAATGCATCAGGAGTTGTAGGAAGATTTAAAAGTCCTCTTTTTTCAGCCTCTTTAACCCAAGCTTCATCATAACCGTTGCCGTTGAAGATAATTCTCTTGTGCTTTTTAATGGTTTTCTTAATAAGCTTATTTAAAGCGGCGGTGAAGTTTTCCTTCTCACCCTCTAATTCATCGGCAAACTGCTTTAATGCCTCGGCAATGGCGGTGTTAAGAACCACATTGGGACCCGAAATTGAAAAGCTTGAGCCAACCATACGGAATTCAAACTTATTACCTGTAAAAGCAAAGGGTGAGGTGCGGTTTCTGTCGGTGGTATCCTGTGCGAAATGAGGAAGAACATGAACGCCAAGCTGTAGATCACGCCCGCCTGCACCCTCGTAATCTATTCCGCCCTCAATAGACTCTAAAATCTGGGTAAGCTCATCGCCAAGGAATATTGAAATAATGGCGGGCGGAGCTTCATTGGCGCCTAATCGGTGGTCATTACCTGCGCTCGCGGCGGAAATTCTAAGAATATCCTGATATTCATCAACCGCTTTAATAGCAGCGCAAAGGAAGGTGATAAACTGTGCATTTTCATGAGGAAGCTTACCGGGCTCTAAAAGATTTACGCCGGTATCGGTAGAAATTGACCAGTTGTTATGCTTGCCGCTTCCGTTAATACCCTCGAAAGGCTTTTCGTGAAGAAGGCATACCATACCGTGACGCTCTGCAACACGCTTCATAATTTCCATAGTGAGCTGATTATGGTCGGTTGCTATGTTGGTTGTGGTATAAATTGGAGCAAGCTCGTGCTGTGCGGGGGCAGCCTCATTATGTTCGGTTTTGGCTAAAATGCCAAGCTTCCAAAGCTCATCATCCAAATCGCGCATATATGCCTTAACTCTGGTTTTAATGCTTCCAAAATAGTGGTCATCAAGCTCCTGACCCTTTGGTGGCATTGCGCCAAAAAGGGTTCTGCCACAATATATAAGGTCATTTCTCTGGTCGAAATATTTTTTATCTACCAAAAAATATTCCTGCTCGGCGCCAACGGTGGTGATAACATTTTTAACATCTTCGTTGCCAAAAAGCTTTAAAACGCGCATTGCCTGCTTATTTATAGCCTCAATTGAGCGAAGGAGTGGGGTTTTTTTATCAAGAGCTTCGCCGCTGTAAGAGCAAAAGGCGGTAGGAATATAAAGGGTGTTATCCTTAATAAATGCGTAGGAGGTTGGGTCCCAAGCGGTGTAGCCTCTAGCCTCAAAAGTGGCTCTAAGACCGCCCGATGGGAAGGATGAAGCATCAGGCTCCCCCTTAATAAGCTCCTTGCCCGAAAATTCCATAATTGCACCGCCATCATCGGTTGGGGCAATAAAGCCATCGTGCTTTTCGGCGGTGACTCCTGTCATAGGCTGGAACCAGTGCGTATAATGTGTAGCGCCTCTTTCCAAAGCCCAATCCTTCATGGCACTTGCAACACTGCTGGCAATAGCGGGATCAAGCGTTTTGCCGTTTTGAATGGTCTTTTTAAGTGCCTTATATGTTTCTTTCGGGAGCTTTTCACGCATTGTAGCATCGTTAAACACCATACTACCAAATAATTCGTTTATGCGGCTCATTAAAAATTTCCTCCTGCTAGAATAATAAAAAGCTGTGTAGGCACAGCATACGTAATACATTATAAAAACCGTCTTAATTACTTGACTATGTTACAGTATACGCAGGTAAGTGTTCTTTGTCAACCGCATTGCCCTTTTTTGTTAGAATGTTAGGGGTTTTGACACTTAGACTTAATTTTATTAAGGTTAAACCTTATAATATTAAGTGAGGTTTTTAAAAAATATTAATAATATTAAGAAAATTTATCCACATCTGCTTAAAATAACACCTGAACAGTGCTTCATCAATAAAGGCAATAGCACCAAAACTATGGGAGTGTATTGTTGGTATTTTAAAAGATCCGGCTTATAAATATTTTTCACATATTTATTAGTAAAAAATCATTTTAAATCTAGTATTTTTATTATCAATCTGTTATAATTCTTTTGTTAGGGTGATTTTACAATCTTTGCAAACAACAGGAGATATTATTATGAACAAAAAAGATTTCCCCACACGACAGGTGCATCTTGATTTTCACACCTCTCCATACATACCGAAAATCGGTAGCAAATTTAACAAGGAGCAATTTCAGTCTGCTTTAAAAAAGGGTAATGTAGAAAGCATAACAGTGTTTGCAAAATGCCACAACAGTATGTGCTATTACCCCACAAAAATTGGTGAAATGCACCCCGCTCTTGATTTTGATTTAACGGGAGCAATGGTAGATGCCGCCCACGAAATTGGTGTTCGCGCACCCATTTACATAACTGCGGGTTGGTCAGAAAAGGATGCTTTGGCTCATCCCGAATGGCGCGCAAAGGTTTGCGACGAAGAAGATTTTTGTTCAAGGGACACACTTAAAGAGGCTATCGCAAAAGGTCCCGATACTCCACGCCCCCACGCCGCCTGGCACTTTTTATGCCTGAATGACGGTAACGAATACACAAAGCATATTTACGCTTTAACCGAAGAGGTTTGCAAACGCTACAAGAGGGTAGACGGTCTTTTTTACGATATTTGTATGGTTGGACAAACCTGCCTTTGCGACTCCTGCAAAAAGGGAATGGCTGCAGTCGGTCTTGACCCATATAACCAAGAAGAAAACAAAAAATATTACACCGAAAAGCGCATTGCATTTATGAGCAAATGCGAAAGTATTATGCGAAAATACCATCCAAACGGAACCATATTTTTCAATAGCGGCGGCGCCGACCAATATAGAGCCGCCTACCACGCAAATCAAACCCATTTTGAAATGGAAAATTTACCAACTGCTTGGGGCGGATATGACCAACTTCCCAGACGCGCAAAATTCTTTAGTAGAACAGGCAAGCCCTATATGGGAATGACAGGCAAATTCCACCTTGATTGGGGCGAATTCGGCGGTTTTAAAAGCGGAGAAGCTCTTAAATATGAAGTATCTACTATGGCGCTTTACGGTGCGGCTTGTTCCATAGGCGACCATATGCACCCGCAAGGCGAAATGGAAATGCAAACCTATGAAAACATCGGCGTTGCCTATAATTATTTAGAAAAAATTGCCCCTTACTGCTACGGCGGAGAGTCTACCGCAAGGGTTGGTATTTGGCTCTCGGAAAAGACCCGTGTGAGAAGTGATGCGGGTATTTCAAATATTCTGCTTGAAAATCAAATAGATTATGACGTTATTTTTGATAATGATTTTACCCCGTTTGACCTTGTTATTTTCCAAGATGGCGCAGTTTTAAATGATGAAGCTATCCAAAAGCTTAATGAATACATTTCAAATGGCGGCAAGGTTTTATTTATGGGTGACGGACTTGTTAAAAACGGCAAGTTCCAAATTGATTGCGGCGCCGAATACCTTGGCGGTCCTGAATTTGACTGCGATTATATCACCACCGACCTTGCAAAAGAAAACGGTCTGCCAAATGCGCCTATGCTTTGTAATCTGCCCGCCGAAAGGGTTAAGGTTACAAACGGCGAGGTTAAGGCAGAAGTGCTTTACCCCTATTTTAGCCGAACGGTATCAAAATTCTCGGGTCACAAAAACACCCCACACAACCCGAATGGAGAACGTTTACCCGCTATTATTAAAAAGGGCAATATTGTATATATGGCGCACCCAATGGCAAAGCTTTATTTTGAAATGGGAAGCATCTACCAAAAACGATATTTAATGATGGCTATTAACCTTTTAAACCCCCAAAAAGCCTTTGAAACTGAGGGATTAGGTTCTATGGGCAGAGCTTCTATGATACACCAAAAGGAGCAAAACCGTTACTGCCTTAATATGACCTACGCAACCCCCATTCGCCGCGGCGCCGCCGAAATTATAGAAGATATTGCTGATATTTATAACGTAAAAATTGCTATTGACGTTAAAGAAAAGATTAAAAAAGCGTATCTTGGCGTAACGGGTGAAGCCCTTGAAATTACTATGGAAGACGGCAAACAAACAGTAACCGTTCCAAAGTTTAATTGCCACGCAAGTGTTGTTTTTGAATATTAAGGTATAAAAATCCAAACTATAAAAAAAGAAAATGCGAAAGAAGTAAATTAACTTCCTTCGCATTTTTCATTGCTTTTAATTATTTATAAAGAGGGAATTTTTCGCAGATTTCGGCTACGCCTGCACGGATTTCTTCCTTTTTACCTTCAAAATCACGAATGGTAAGGGTAATAAGGTCGGCGATTTTTCTCATTTCCTCTACGCCAAGACCGCGGGTTGTAGCGGCGGGTGTACCAATTCTTACACCGCTGGTTACAAATGGCTTCTCGGGGTCGTTAGGAATTGCGTTTTTATTAACGGTAATGTAAACCTCATCTAAGCGATGCTCAAGCTCTTTACCTGTGATACCTGTGCCAATAAGATCTAAGAGCATAAGGTGGTTATCGGTACCGCCTGATACAAGGTTAATTCCGTTTTCCTTAAAGCGTTCTGCCATTGCGTTAGCGTTTTCAACAACGCGCTTTTGGTATTCCTTAAACTCATCGGTAAGTGCCTCGCCAAGGCAAACTGCTTTAGCGGCAATAACGTGCTCTAACGGACCGCCCTGTGTACCCGGGAAAATTGCCTTATCAATAGCGGCGGCGTGTTCAGCCTTGCAGAGAATTAAGCCGCCACGGGGACCGCGAAGGGTTTTGTGGGTTGTAGTTGTAACAACATCGGCATAGGGTACGGGATTTTGGTGAAGACCTGCGGCAACAAGACCTGCAATGTGAGCCATATCAACCATAAAGAGTGCTCCAACCTCTTTGGCAATATCTGCAATAACATCAAACCTTATTTCTCTTGGATATGCAGATGCACCCGCAACAATAAGCTTGGGTTTGCACTCCTTTGCTACCTTGCGCATTTCATCATAATCAATAAAACCGTCATCAGAAACGCCGTAGGGAACGAAGTTATAATGCTTACCAGAAGCATTTACAGGTGAACCGTGAGTAAGGTGACCGCCGTGAGCAAGATTCATACCCATAATAGTATCGCCAATATTTACAAGCGCCTGATAAGCCGCCATGTTAGCATTTGCGCCCGAGTGGGGCTGAACGTTTGCGTGGTCTGCACCAAAAAGCTTTTTAGCGCGCTCTCTTGCCAAATCTTCAACAACATCTACACAGTAACAACCGCCGTAATAACGCTTACCCGGATAACCCTCGGCATATTTATTTGTAAGAACAGAACCCATTGCTGCCATAACAGCAGGGGATACGAAGTTTTCAGAAGCTATAAGCTCAATATTTCTTTGCTGACGCTCAAGCTCCTTTTTCATTGCTTCGCCAACCTCGGGGTCCGATGCGGTGACAAAACCAATAGTGTCCATTAAATTTTCAAACATAGTTTATTCTCCTTATAAAAGTAAAATCAACGTTACTATTATACAATAATCTGTGAGTAATTACAATACAGAAAAAATACAAAATAGCCTTTAAATACGAAATATTATGGCTTAATTACCCAATTTATAGGCTCTATGCCGTTTTCCGCTAAAAATTTATTGGCTTTAGAAAAATGCTTACAGCCAAAAAAGCCTCTATACGCCGAAAGGGGGCTGGGGTGGGGCGCCTCTAACTTAAGGTGGATAGGGTTGGTAATTAGCCTTGCCTTTTCGGCGGCGGGCTTACCCCAAAGTAAAAATACAACGGGGGTTTGCTTTTGGTTAAGCTTTTCAATAACGTGGTCGGTAAAATGCTCCCACCCGTTACCTCTATGGCTTGCCGCCTGACCGCTTCTTACAGTAAGCACGGTGTTAAGCATTAAAACGCCTTGATCTGCCCAATCCTTTAAATAACCGTGGTTTGGAGGCTCAAATCCAAGGTCGCTTTTAAGCTCCTTATAAATATTTTGTAGTGATGGGGGAATATCAACGCCCTTTTTTACCGAAAAGCATAGTCCGTGTGCCTGACCCTCGCCGTGGTATGGGTCCTGACCTATTATAACCGCCTTTATGCTTTCAAAAGAGGTGTATTTGAGGGCATTAAAAATATCATATTTATCGGGATATACGGTTTTTGTGGAATATTCTTCCTTTAGAAAGCTTCTAAGATATAAATAATAGGGGGCTTTCCATTCGTTTTTTAAAATGTCATCCCAGTCATTTCCAATATTTACCATAACAATTCTTCTTTTTAAAATGACCGACAGACTAAATAGCCTGTCGGTCATAAGTTATTTTTTTAATTATTTAGTTGCAAGACCTAAGATGTAGGTAGAACCTTTCTCATCATAAATTCTGAATTCAATCTGAGTAGTGCCCTTAGGAATTAACAATGCGGAAGTCTTACCGCAGTTAGGAGATTCAGCAAAGGTTTTAAGGTCGCCTGCAGGAAGCTTAAGGCACTTGCCGGAATGTGTAGCTTTGCCGGAAGCATTAGTACAAATTACAGAAATAGGTGAGTAAGGAGCAAGAGGATGTGAGCCATCAACTGCCTTAGAACCAACCTGAGCGGTAGTAACGAACATTAAGTAGGTATCTTCTTTAATCTCGGGAACGGTTAATTTGAGATAGTGAGGATCAACCTCTTTAGATGCCACAGTTGCGGAATCACCGCTCTGTGCAATGTAGTGTTTATAGGTTAAAATAGAGTTGGTGAGACCGTTCTGATCATCATTTTTGAGATATTGATAACCAAAGAGTTCATCAGAACTGCCGTTAATAAAATCAAGGTCAAAAGCATAGCCTTTTGCTTTGCCCTCAACAATTTGAGTAATATTTAAGAAGGAAGTATTCATATACTCATCGTTACCGAAATAACTTTCGGTAGGATATTTGAAGTTAGCATTAGCGCTGGAGCCCTTAGCCTTAGCAACATTAATTAAGTGAGTAACTGCGCCGTAAAGCATACTGTGAGCAGGATCCTTATAGATGGTATTATCCAAACCAAGGTCTTTCCAGGTGATAAGAGGACGCTCGATTTGAGTGGTAACCTCAACAAGCTCTGCTAAAACTTCCCAAAGTGCATACTCTAAGTCAATAACAGGGAGACTATAGTACTCAGCAAGCTGTTTGTGCTGTTTAGAAGCAGAAGAGAAGACATCGGGGTTGGATGCATTCAATTTGTAAGAATTAATCTCTGCAGCTGTAAGAATTAAAGATACAACAGCAGGAGAATTCTTGGACTGAAGAATACGACGGATAAGGTTATCGTATGCGTAAGCATTGGAAGTAGCTGCAGCGTTAATAGCGTCTTGAACTGCGAAATCAAGGAATACGATATCGGGCTCATAACGTAATACATCGTGCTCTACACGTAAGCAAGCGAGCTTAGAGGTAAGGTTATAAGAACCAGCCTTGTAAACCTCGCAAGGACCAACGTTAACTTCAAACCACTCTTTGAACTGATCAGCATAAGTTGCATCAACGGTTTCATACTCAGTATTGTCAGCGGTATTAGCTGCATTACCGTAGAATACGATTTTTACGGTTTTGCCGGACTCAGCCTTTTTAATAGCCTTTACTAAACGACCAAGCTCACCTTCAGAAGAAAGAGAATCTTTATTGAAGGTCTCATCTACACCCTGGAGAAGGTTTTCATAGCGTTGCTCAACAGGAGAAAGCTCAACTGAGGGTACTTCTTCTTCGGGCTCTTCTTCAGGCTCATTGGGTTGCTCGTTGGGCTCTTCATAGTCATATTGAGGTTCAGAAGAAGGCTCTTCCTCAGGCTCAGAGGAAACATCTTCTTCAGGCTCAGAAGAAACATCATCATCTGTATCAGATGAAACATCTGCAGTAACATCATCTGCAGGTTCGGAGGATGCACCGCCCTTGTCGGAACAACCGGTAAAGGTTGCAAATAACATTAAAAATACCAATAATAAAGCTAATAATTTTTTCATAGTATTCTCCCTACTTTATTTTTCTTTAAATACCCGAAAATACCTACACAAATATTCTAGGATATTATCCAAGATAATTTTATAACATTTTGCCCTTTTTGGGAAGTCTAATTTTTTTCTATTCAATAGTAAAAAATTAAACCGTTTTCGACTTTTTGCCCTTAAATAGGTGTTTTTTTGATAAAATATTTCCTATGTTCAGTCCGCCAAAAACAATCAAAAAAGCAACATACAGTATGCTTAACACGGTAACGCTGACTACTAAGTACCATATATTGACTTGTTTTATACCTGAGCAGATATAATCGGCAATAAACGCCGCTAATATTGCGCAAAAAAACGGCTTTAAAAAATATTTTTTGAAATCCCACGGAACCTTTGTGACTTTAAGGATTTTAAAAACCGAACAACAGGCGGTAAACAGATTGCTGAAGAGCATAACACCCAAAAATCCCAGCATACCGAATTTCGGAACAAGGAAAAACACCAAAATAAGGCGAACGAGAGAATCCGTAACATTTATTTTAAAAAGAAAGTTTTGTTCATCAAGCCCCTTTAAAACGCCATCGGCAATAAGGTCGATATACATAAATGGCACAAGCGGGGCAAGTGACTTTATAAGCCAACCTACTGAATTGCTTTTATAAACAAGCTCGCCAATAGGCTCGGCTGCCGCAAAAAACACGGCGCCAACCAAAAAAGAGGTTAAAGCGGTTGAAAGAAAAATCTTTTCCACCGCATTTTGCACCGAACCCATTCTTTTTTCTGCCACCGACTGAGTAATTTCAGGGATTAAAAGGGAAGATATTGCCGATAGCAAAGAGGCAGGGAACAAAAGAATGGGAATAGCCATACCCTTTACCATACCAAACTGCTCTAAGGCAGAGCTTTTTGTGCCCGAATATTTGGCAAGGCAGGTAGGGGTTAAAAGGCTCTCGGCTGTGCGCAGGGCGGTATGCAGATATCTGCCGGACGAAATCGGAGCCGAAATTCTAAAAATTTCTGAAAAGGCGGCTCTTTTTTTAAGGGGAGCTACCGCCTTTTTGCTGAGCTTTTTAAAATCAAAGCGGTAGAATACCCACAAAAGAAAACAGCCAACACCTTCGGCGACAGACTCGCCAAGCAAAACTGCGGCAGAGGTAGCGGCAAGACCCATATGTGAAAATTTATTTATAAGAAGCATAATTATGCCAATTCTTGCAAACTGCTCCATAATTTGGCAGATAGATGGCGGAAGCGTGCTTCGGCGAGCAAGAAAGTACCCCCTAAGGCAGGAGCAGACGCCTATAAAGGGAAGTCCCAGACAGAGGGCTTTAAGGCTAAGCGCCGCGCGGGAATCACCTATTAAATATTTTGAAATGGGAGCGGAAAAAGCAATTATTACGGCAGAAGAAAGCAGAGCAATTATAAGTGATACTCCCGAAGAGATATAAAGCACCCTTTTAGCGCCTGATTTATCGCCAAGGGTGAGGCGTTCGGTGGTAATTCTGGTAACGGCGGTAGAAATGCCGGAGGTTGCAAAGGTAGAAGCTAAAACATAAACCGAAAAAATCACCTGATAAAGTCCCATACCCTCGGCGCCGATTTTGCCAACAAGCCAAACTCTGAAAACCATACCGATTATGCGCAAAATAAAGGATGTAAGTGTTAAAACGAATGTATTTTTTATAAATAAAACCTTTTTCATAATATCACGCTCCGCTAAATAATATATATGAAAAGGCAGGAGAAAAAATAATTATAAAATTTACCTTTAAATAAACTTGACAATGGGGCAAAAAATTTATATAATAATAGGGCGTTTTATAAAGCGAATTCACCGATATATAATATGTATATAAATATTTCGAGGTGTGGCTCAGTTTGGTAGAGCGCTGCGTTCGGGACGCAGAGGTCGCGTGTTCGAATCCCGTCACCTCGACCAATAATAAAAGAGTGTCCTTGTGGCGCTCTTTTATTTTTTATTGAAAGAATGCGGGATGAGAACACGCGAAGCGTGTGTACGTCGAAACAGTTCAAAAGGCGCGATAGCCTTTTGAAACTGTGAAGTCTCGAGCACCGCAAAGCCTTTCGGGCACCGCTCGGAGCGGTCGAAAGGGGGTGGGCGAAGAGTATCCCGTCACCTCGACCAAAATCAAAAATCCGTTCACGAAAGTGGACGGATTTTTGATTTTGTACTATTCATTTTTCATTATTAGGTATTCATCATTCACTAAAACGGATTTCCGTAATGAATAATGAATGATGAAATCGCTTCGCTGATGAATAATGAAAAATTAAAATAATCAAGTAGATATGTACTGTTTTTGACTGCTAAAACCCAGTGTTTATGCGGATTTGCGCTTGATTACTATAACACTACTCCGACCAAAAATCCGTGTTTCCCCTATGGGAGACACGGATTTTTTATGTCTTATTCTTTGGTTAATGCGTAGTTGTTTTTATACCACTATTGCTAAAAACAGCAACATCCCTATCAATAAAATAGCGGGATGAGAACCAAAACTATTTATCGCCGATGTTTGTTAAATTTACAATAATTGCGAATTAACTTTTCTCAAAAGATTTACACCAAGAAGGAAAACAATAACACAAACGGCAGAGCCGGTTGCAGTGTTCATTATTCTTATCGTGCCTTCCGCCATTTCTCCGAAGGATACAAGCATTGACCTTTGCAGAGAAAATATTGACACAAAGGCATCTGCAAAGGATATATTTCTTAATGTTTTCACCTTTAAGGATGCACTCCGTCTTGACTTTGCCAAATTAACCGAAGCCAAAGTTATCTTTGTAAAGGCATATACGGCAATGGTTATCATCACAATTTTACTATAGACAGTTCCTCTGTCTTGCACAGTTGCGAGTACGACAGTACCTACAAGAGGCAAGGTCATTACCATTAGCAAAATTCCCGTGAATTGCTTTATGAAGGCGGTGTTCTCTTTTTTCGAGCGAAGAACGGTATATCTGACTACGCTTAAAACTGCGTAATATACACCAATTGTCAACAACCACCAAGAATGTGTTATACACCCAATAACAATGTTATGGCCGCCAAACGCTATGTTGACTGCAAGGCTTCCAAATGCCAGTTTATATATTCTGCTCATTTAACTTACCAATAACGCAATCTGTAATAATCTTGCTGATAGAATCAATACTATCGGTGCAGTTATTATCAAGCCACTCCATTACGATTGCCGTAATTCCCATAAGATAGAATTTAAGAATATATCTTCTTTCATTTTCAGGGATGCAGTACCTTGTAAGAACTGGGTTGAAAATATCTTTGAGTAAATCACTATAAACACCGTCAAATCCCATTGAGCCGAACTGTTTAATAGCAGTTTTGAAAACCCGCTGATTTTCCTTAATAAATGTAAGATACGGCATTAAGTACTTGGGGGTTATGAACATCAACTCTTTCAGTTCGCAATTTTGAAAATGTTGCGAGATATTCTGTGTATCCTTTGAAAAATAAGAAAAGAAACTATCCGTAATATGCGCCGTTGTTTCCTTTAACAGATCGGATGTATTTTCATAGTGCAGATAAAAGGTTGAGCGATTGACTCCTGCTGCTTCGCAAATCTCCTTGATGGTGATATATTCAAAGTCCTTCTTTTCAAGAAGGGATATAAGGGCTTCATCCATTCTGACGGCCGTATTAAAATACTTGCTTTCATTTTTGTTCATCAAAAAGCCCTCCTTATTGGATTATTTTCCTTCGCTGATCTCTCTTGCAAGCTCAACGATTTCATAAGCGTATTTCTCTTTGCCTTTTTCCAGCAATTTCTTATAAATCGGATAATTGACACAGCATCCGATTATACCGATAACGCCAATGATTATACCTAAAATCATACCGGTAACACCGCTGCCGATAACCTGCATTGCAAGACTCATTCCCGTGCCAAGGACAAGTGCGGAAATGATACCGAAGGTATAGGTAAATATATTTGCCGGATTTTTTGCTTTAGCATCGAGTTTACGAAGCGCAACGATTTTGGAGTTGTCTTTAGGTGCGTATTCCTTTGCAATGGATTCTGCGTAAATTTTGTCTGTGTTCATTTTATGAACCTCCTTTTCGATTTTACAACATAATTGTACATCGCAAAAAGAGGAAACTGAACAACACAATTCAAGAAATGTGTTGAGTTTAGGGCAATATAATTATTCTCATAAGTCAATTATACCATAAAATCAATATTAATAAAATGAAAATTATATAATAAAATAAAGTTTAGTTGCAGTATGAACTTATTTATTGTATAATAAGTATATAGGGGGGAATTTTAATGAAAATACAGTTTATAGGAGCAACCCACGAAGTAACAGGAAGCTGCACTCTTTTAGAAGTAAATAACAGATTCTTTTTAGTTGATTGCGGAATGGAGCAGGGTAAGGATATTTTTCAAAATATCAGTCTGCCTATTGCCGCAAATCAAATTGATGCAGTCTTTTTAACACACGCGCATATTGACCATTCCGGTATGCTGCCGAAGTTATATAAGGACGGGTTTAAGGGGAAAATCTATGCAACTGATGTAACCTGCGATTTATGTGATATTATGCTACGCGATTCCGCACACATCCAAGAATCGGAGGCAAAATGGCGTTCCCGAAAGGCAGAACGAGCAGGACTGGAGCCCTATGAGCCTGTGTATGATATGCGGGATGCCATTGGTGCTATTTCTTCATTTCGCAGATGTAATTACGGCGAAATAATATATCCTGCGGAGGGAATAGAGCTACGCTTTACCGATATAGGTCATCTGCTTGGCTCGGCCTGTATTGAGCTTTGGCTGACCGAAGGCAGCGTGCACAAAAAGATTGTTTTCAGCGGTGACGTTGGTAATACAAATCAGCGAATTATAAGAGATCCGCAACAGGTGGCTGAAACCGATTATCTTGTTATTGAATCAACCTACGGCAACCGTCTGCACAGCGCCGACCGTAGTAACGTAATACACGAACTTGCAGGATATATTCAAAAGGCGTTAGACCGTGGCGGCAATGTTGTTATCCCTTCCTTCGCCGTCGGCCGTACACAGGAAATGCTCTATGCTATTCGTGAAATTAAGCAAAACGGACTTGTAAGGGGTCATGAACACTTTCCCGTTTACGTAGACAGTCCTCTTGCCGCAGAGGCAACTGCAATCTTTATGCAATGCAATCCCGTTTGCTTTGATGAGGAAACCCTTGCCCTTGTTAATCAGGGCATTAACCCTATATGGTTTGATGATATCCGTATGTCTATGACATCAGATGAGTCAAAGCAAATAAACTTTAACAACGAGCCAAAGATTATTATTTCTGCAAGCGGAATGTGTGAAGCGGGTCGTATACGCCATCATCTGAAGCACAACCTATGGAAAGATAACAACATTATTCTTTTTGTCGGTTATCAGGCAGAGGGCTCTCTTGGAAGAAGACTGTTAGAGGGCGAAAAAACCGTAACCCTTTTCGGTGAAGAGATTACGGTTAACGCAGAAATAGGCTCTCTCCACGGAACAAGCGGTCACGCAGACCAGGCGGGACTTATTTCCTGGATTGAGGGGTATGAAACAAAACCCGAGCTTATATTTGTTAATCACGGTGATGAAGACTCCTGTGAGGATTTCAAAGCCTTACTGGTTGAAAAAGGTTACCGTGCCGAAGCGCCCTTCAGCGGTACCGAGTACGATTTAGCCACGGGTAGAATGACCATTTACACCGAGGGTAAACCCATTGACCGAGTGCTGACTTATAAAAGCAACAGCCGTGCCGATGTTATTTTCAACGAGCTTGTTGCAACAGCCGAAAAGCTGCTTACTATTGCTAAGGGCCGCCGTGGTATGACAAACAAAGAAAACGCACGGCTTACTTCGCAAATTCGGGAGCTTTGCGAAAAATATAAAAATTAGAAAAGAGGAAATCTTATGAGAATATGTGTATACGGAGCGGCATCTCCGACCATTGACCCAAAATATATTGAGCTTGTTGAAAAAATGGGGCAGGAAATGGCAAAACGCGGACATTCCCTTGTATTTGGCGGCGGCGGTAACGGTTTAATGGGCGCCGCAGCAAGAGGAGTTAAATCAGGCGGAGGTCATATTTTAGGTGTAATCCCTAAATTTTTCGATGAAGAAAAGGTTGAAGCTATATGCGATTTTTGTGACGAGCTTATAAAACCCGACACAATGCGTCAGCGTAAGCAGTTAATGGAGGATAATGCAGATGCCTTTATTATAGTGCCCGGCGGCATTGGAACCTTTGAAGAATTTTTTGAAATATTAACACTTAAGCAATTATGTCGACACAACAAGCCCATTGCTCTTTATAATATAATGGGATATTACGATGATATAAATTATGCAATTGAGCAATCAATGAAGAAAAACTTCATTCGTGATAATTGCAAGGAATTATATTATGTGACAGATGAGCTTGACGCTTTACTTGGCTATATTGAAGCTCCTGCTATTAAAATAAGAACTGTTAAGGAATTAAAAGACGGATAATACCTAGCCCCTTTAAACCACCGAAGGATAAAAAGCACCGCGGACATGAACCGCGGTGCTTTTAATGTATACTATTCATCAAACAGATAATTGTATTTGGCAGAGTCGCGCAGGGAAACATAATCATCCCTGGATACTATAATATGATCCAAAAGCTTTACACCCATCGCCCTAAGGGCTAGGTTAAGCTGATTTGTTATTTGAAGGTCGGCAGGGGATGGAAAAGCTACGCCTTTGGGGTGGTTGTGCGCAAGTAAAACCTTGGTTGCCCCTACCATATTTATTTTTTCAAACAGCTTTTTAGAGGAAAGCGCTACTGCAACCTCACTGCCCTCACCGATTTTAGAACAGGCTAAAAAGGCGTTTGCATTATCCATACAAAGCAAATATACCGCCTCTACCCTTGTATCCATAAGCTTTCGGTATAAAAAGTCTGCCGCTTCCTTTCTAGTTAAAAACATCCTTTTCTCTAAAGCCTTTGCCGATTCATAATACTTTGCAAAATCAAGTATAAGCTTTATGTGACTTGCGGTATATTCGCTTATTTTGGGAATATCCTTACTGTCGGTTTTGCCGGCTTCTATAATCTCCTCAACCGATGCCTCCATAAGCTTTGAAAAGGAATTTCCAAAATGGTCTAAAACTATGTGGGCAAGGGCATTTGTATCCTTACGGGGAATGGTGAAAAACAGCATTAGCTCCAAAACCTTGTGGGCGGGAGTGTTTTCATCAATTCCCGTTCTTGTAAGCTCCTGCCAAACTCTTTTTCTGTGACCTTTATGAATATTGCCTGATTTATTACCTTTTTCTTCCAAACCTTACAGCTCCATTTAAAAAATACACCAAAAAACAAAGACCCACCCAGAGCAACCGCTGCTTTGTGGGTCTTATTGTTTTAAAAATTAAATTATTGATTGTTTTCAATATAAGCGGCGAGCTCGCCAATTGTTCTTATGTTTTCAATTTCCTCATCAGGGATTTCTACTCTAAATTCATCCTCAATGGACATTAAAACCTCAACAACGTCTAAGCTGTCGGCGCCTAAATCTTCTTCAATATTAGTGTTTTCGGTGAGTGTGGAAATATCTTCAATATCAAATTGTTCTACTAAAATCTCTTTAATTTTTTCTAAAACCATTTTAATGCCTCCTAAAAGCTTTACTTAAAGAATACTGCAACAAAAAGTTTTCTTTCCGTTACATATATGATAATATGTGTATTTTTATGATTTGTCAACAGTTTTTTGAATTTTTAATAGCTTAAACGGTGGGGTAGTTGCACATTGTTAAAAAAGTAACAAAGTTTTATGGTTTTTTAGTTTAATTTTGAAATAATTTTAAAATCTTTGATATTATTTTAACAATCTCCTTGACAAAACATAGGTATTTGCATATAATAGTATAAAAATTATTAATTAATGCCCGTTTGGGCTGTTCAGGAGGAAACTAAAATGGCAAGAGTTTATAACTTTAGTGCAGGTCCTTCAATGTTACCCTTAGAGGTACTTGAACAGGCTGCAGCAGAAATGCTTGATTATAAAGGCAGCGGTCAATCGGTAATGGAAATGTCCCACCGCTCCAAGGAATACCAAGCAATCATTGATGAAACCGAGGCAGACCTTAGAAAGCTTATGGAAATCCCTGATAATTATAAGGTTCTTTTCTTACAGGGCGGCGCATCCTCACAGTTTGCAATGCTACCCTTAAATCTTTTAAACAAAAGCGGTAAGGCAGACTTTGTAATAACAGGTCAGTGGGCTAAAAAGGCTTATAAGGAAGCCGCTCGCTACGGCGAAGCTAATGTTGTAGCTTCAAGCGAAGACAAAACATTCTCGTACATTCCAAAGCTTGACCCCGCAACCTTTACTAAGGATGCAGATTACTTCCATATTTGTATGAACAACACCATTTACGGTACCAAGTTTAAAGAGCTTCCCGAAACCGGTGACGTTCCGCTTGTTGCAGATATTTCAAGCTGTATGCTTTCTGAGCCTGTTGACGTTAAAAAGTTCGGCGTTCTTTACGGCGGCGCACAGAAAAACGTTGCTCCCGCAGGTCTTACAATTGTTATTATCCGCGAAGACCTTATTGGCAATGCTAAGGACTTCACCCCCACAATGTTTAACTATGAAACCCACTCTGAAAACGGTTCTATGTTTAACACCCCTCCTTGCTACACAATTTACATTGCAGGCAAGGTAATTAAATGGATTATGGAAAAGTTCGGCTCTCTTGAAGCTATGAAAGAGCATAATGAGAAAAAAGCCGCTATTCTTTACAACTTCCTTGATAACAGCGAGCTTTTCAAGGGCACCGTTGTTGCTGAGGATCGCTCACTTATGAATGTTCCCTTTGTTACAGGTGATGCCGATATGGACGCTAAGTTCGTTGCAGAGGCTAAAGCCGCAGGCTTTATTAACCTTAAGGGTCACAGAAGTGTTGGCGGTATGCGCGCCTCCATTTACAACGCTATGCCAATTGAAGGCGTTGAAAAGCTTGTAGAATTTATGGCAGAATTTGAAAAAAACAATAAATAATTCCCATAGTGAAGTTTAAGGGGCAATCAATTCGTATTGCCCCATTATATTTTAAGAATAAAAGGTGTTTACAATGAAAAATATTAAAACCTATAATAAAATAAGCAAAACCGGTCTTACTGTTTTAGATAAGGGCGGCTATACCTACGGTGATGAAGTAGCATCGCCTATCGGCGCGGTTGTTCGTTCTGCCGCTTTGCACGATACCGAATTCCCCGAAAGCCTTCTTGCAATTGCAAGAGCAGGTGCAGGCACCAACAATATTCCGATTGACCGTTGCAGTGAAAGCGGTATTGTTGTTTTCAACACCCCCGGTGCTAACGCTAACGCAGTTAAAGAGCTTGTTATTGCAGGTCTTTTAATCTCTTCACGCCGCATTGTTCCCGCTATTGAGTGGGCAGGCACCCTAAAGGGTAACGGCGCAGAGGTTGGCAAAATGGTAGAAAAGGGTAAAAGCGCATTTGCAGGTCCTGAAATCAGCGGTAAAAGCCTTGGTATTATTGGTCTTGGCGCTATTGGTGTTCGCGTTGCTAACGCCGCTAACCACCTTGGTATGAAGGTTTACGGCTACGACCCCTACCTTTCTGTTGATGCCGCTTGGAATCTTACCCACAACGCTATTCACGCTATGAATATTAAAGAGATTTATGAAAACTGTGATTATATCTCAATTCACGTGCCCCTCACCCCCGAAACCAAAGGCACAATCAATGCCGAAGCTATTGCTTCTATGAAAGATGGCGTTCGTATTCTTAACTTCGCTCGCGCAGAGCTTGTTGATACAAACGATATTCTTGCCGCTCTTGATAACGGTAAGGTTGCTTGCTATGTAACCGACTTCCCAACCGATGAGGTTTTGGGTAAGGACGGCGTTATTGCTATTCCTCACCTTGGCGCTTCTACCCCCGAATCTGAAGATAACTGCGCTAAAATGGCAGCAGAAGAGCTTACCGATTACATTGAAAACGGTAACATTACAAATTCTGTTAATCTCCCCAACGTTTCTATGCCAAGAAGCGGCAAGCTTCGCGTTTGCGTAATTCACAAAAACGTTCCTACCATTCTTACCCAAATTACCCAAACCATTGGTAACGATTCTATTAACATTGAAAATATGCTTAATAAATCCAAAAAGGATTATGCCTACACCCTGCTTGATATTAATGACGGTGACAAGTCTAAGCTTGAAGCTGCTCTTTCTGCTATTGAGGGTGTTATCCGTGTGAGGGTTATATAATGCCAGCTCTAGACAGAAACACCCGCCGCCTTATTAACTCCCTTAAACGAAAAAATGCAATGCTTACCGCCTTATCCCTTATTTTGGCGGTGGCACTGCTTGTTATGACTGTGCTTTATGTAACTAAGGATAGCGGCGCCGAAACGACTGATAGCACTTCGGTTTTAGAAAGCTCATCCGATTTCGACACCGCCACATCAAGCGAAAAAAAGCAAAGCAGCGAGCAGTCTTCAACCTCCAAAGAAAGCTCATCAAGCAAAAAGGAGTCGTCGGGTTCTGCCTCCTCTAAGGTTGTAGATGCCGCCGCCACACCGGGCGACACTATTGAAAGCTGGAACCTAAAGCTTGTAAACGGCAAAAATCCGCTTCCGAGCGGTTTCACCGTACAAACCGAAAAAATTAAGGCGTCATACGCGCGCGATGTTGGTATGCTTTATGATGCCCGCGCCGTTTCATACCTTAACGCTATGTGCGCCGCCGCCGAAAAGGACGGCGTAAACCTTTTGGTTATTTCAAGCTACCGCACCAACGCAAGGCAAAAAACCCTCTATAATAATCAGGTTGCAAAGCAAAAGGTAAACCACCCCGAGCTTTCTGATGCTGAGGTTAAAAAGCTTGCCGCTACAATTTCGGCTTACCCCGGAACCAGTGAGCACGAGCTTGGTCTTGCGGTTGATTTTAACTCGGTAGAAACCTCCTTTGAGGGCACCGCTCAGTTTAAGTGGCTTAAAGCCCACGCCGAAGAATACGGTTTTATTTTGCGTTACACAAAGGAAAAACAGGATATTACAGGCGTTATTTACGAGCCTTGGCACTACCGATATGTTGGCGAAAAGCACGCTAAAAAAATCAATCAGCTTGGTTTTTGTCTTGAAGAGTACATTGACTACTTAAAAAATAACAAATAGTCTTTAAAAACCGCTTTTAAAAAGGCGGTTTTTTGTTTGCAAATATCCCTTGGCGTTTGTTAATTATATAAAGTGCAAAGCCTTTTAAGTGTTGACAAAAAAGGAACGCAAGATTATAATTTAAAGTAAATTAAACTATAATATTAATAATATTATATACATACATTTATTTAGGTGGTTTAAATTATGGATGCAATTGATTTAAAGCTTATAGCGCTTCTTCAAAAAAACGCAAGGGTTCCCCTAAAGCAGCTTGCCGAACAGGTTTTTCTTTCCTCACCCGCTACTGCCGCCAGAATTGAACGCCTTGAAAAAGAGGGAATTATTACGGGCTACACCGCAAGGGTAAACCACAAGAAGCTTGGATTTCCCATAATCGCATTTATTAATTTAGAGGTTCAGCCTGTTCAAAAGCCTGAATTTTACCCCTTTATTTCAAACCATCCCAATGTTTTGGAGTGTAACTGTGTAACGGGGCACTATTCAATGCTTATTAAGGTTGCTTTTGAAACAACCGAAGCCTTAGATAGCTTCATAGGTAAGCTTCAAACCTTTGGCAGCACCGAAACTCAAATTGTTTTTTCTACCGCCTTAGAGCACAGAGGGGTATATATAGAAGATATTTCATTTGATAAGGAATAATTTTTCTGAATTAAATGGGATTTTTTATTCCTTTTTAGCATTGTCAGACAGAGGGTGTATTTTAAAATTATGGAAAAAAGATGTAAAAATTGTATGGAGAAGCTGACAGACGGCCTTTGCCCCGTTTGTGGCTTTAAGGCTAGGTCGGAGGATGCCGAAGTCCTTTTAAAATCCAGATATTCTTTAGGCTCTGTTTTTTGTGAAACGCTTGACAGTATAGTTTACATAGCCTATGATAACGAGCTGAACAAAAAGGTTTTTGTTCGTGAATTTGTAGGAGAAAATATAATAAAGCTCTGTGAAAATGAGCAAACAGATATTTTAAATGGGCGCTTTTTAAACACCGCAAAGGCTACCGCAGGTATAAGTCTGTGCGACCTTTTACCCCGCACAATAGATACCTTTTGCGAAAACAACAAAGCCTTTTGGGTTACCGATTATTTTGAGGGGCAAAGCCTTAAAACTCTGTTAAAATCGGGTGTTAAAATCAGTCCCGCAAGCGCTTTAAATATTGCCGCTCTGCTTTTAAAGGGCGTTAGACATATTCATAGCTCGGGCAGTGTTTTTGGCAATATTTCGCCCGAAACGGTTTATATTCTTAAAAACAACTCGGTAAGGCTTTTCGGCATTAGCAGTCCCTTTTATGATTTCACAGAGGACACAAACGCAAGAGCAGAATTTCTTAATCCGTCATACGCCGCTCCCGAGCTTTTTATAAACACCGAAAAAATTACCGCCGCCTGTGACGTTTACTCTGTTGCGGCAATTTTATACCGAATTATTACTAAAAAAATTCCACCCATTAGCTTTTTAAGGGTGGGGGGCGATACAGTTTTTTCCTTAAAAGCTGACAATTCAGCCATCAATAAAGAAACCGCAACCGCCATTTTAAACGCCTTTAACTGGCACACCAAAAAGCGTACCCCATCGCCCGATGCCTTTTTAAAAGAGCTTTCGGAAAAATCGGTTAAAAGAATGCTTTCGGGCAGAATAATTTTCGCAAATATTCTTGGCTTTTGGCAAAATTTGTTTGACTCGCTGCTGCTTAAATTTAAATCTGAGAAAAAGCCAAGTAAACCAAAAACTCATAATAAAAATAAAACCAAAAGGTCTATGCTTTGGCTTATTATAACCCTTCCCGCGCTTCTTTTGGTAGCTTTAATTATCTGTCTTATTTTACTGCTTCCCAAAAATTCAGCAAATGTTGCGGGTAATTTATCCTCCTCCAATCAAAGCGAGGATGAGTGGTATTACGGAAATGGCTCCGAAACACCAAAAACCGAGTCAAATTACAGCTATGGCGGTTATTCAAGCAAAAATCAAAGCTCCGCCGAAAAAACAAGCTCTGTAGTTTCTGACACACTCGGTCCCAATTTGATTGAGTGCCCCGATTTCACAGGTTATTTTACCCATCAGTTATCCGCTATTCTTGAAGATAATAACCTTTTACTTGGTGAGATAATCTACGAATATTCTGCCGTGGCGCCTGTTGACTCTATCATATCACAGAGCGTAAAAAGCGGAGAAATTATTAAAAAAGGCTCCAGAATTGACCTTGTTGTAAGCGCAGGCAAGGCAAAGCTACCCGAAATTTCAGGTTTAGAGCTTCACAAGGCAATTGACGCCCTTAAAATTTCGGGCTTTAAGAATTTTGAGCTTAGCTTCACCGCGTCTGATAATGCAATAGGCACCGTGCTAGAGGCAAATTTTGAAAGTGAGGCGGAGGCAGACCTGAACTGTAAAATTTTAATCACCGTTTCAGGCGAGGAGGCAACCGTTTTGGATTATCAGGATAAAACAGTTGCAGAAATTAAGGCTCTTTCAAGTGATTTTTCTTTTGAATTTGTGCTTCAAAACGGCGAAGCTCTACCCGAAAATGCCGATTTTGGCACCTACACGGTGGTTGCGCAAAGCTATGAGAAAAACAAAAGGGCGTATAAGGGTATGACCATAACCCTTACCGCCGTAAGCTTTGAAGACTAATAAGGTTAGGGTGAGCAGTTAAACCCGAACCCGCCTCAAAGCGGTATATTTCGGCGCTTTTTACCCAATTTAATTTAAGGAGAATATAAATGAAAAAAGTAGGATTTATAGGCGTTGGTAACATTGCAAACGCCATAATAAGCGGAGCTGTAAAAAGCAAAATTCTATCTCCGCAAAATATTATATTATATGATGTTAATGAACAAAAGCTTTTAAATTTTGCCAAAAACGGCTACCTGATTGCAAAAACACCTGAAGAGTTGGCAGTTCTTTCAGATATTTTATTTTTAACTGTAAAGCCGCAAATTTTGCCCACCGTTTTAGAGGATTTAAAGCCCCATTTAAAGGATGATACCTTAATAATTTCGCCCGTCGCGGGGGTAAAAATTGAAAAAATAAATTCCGCTCTTGGCGGGAATAAAAAAATCATTCGAGTTATGCCCAACACTCCGCTTATGTATTCGGCGGGCGCCACCGCTATTTCGATTGGTAAGGGCGTAACAGATGCGGAAAAAGACTTTTGTCAGAGCTTGTTTTCTGCATCGGGCGTGACCGCCGTTTTACCCGAAGAGCAGATTGATGCCGTTACCGGTATTTCGGGAAGCTCCCCCGCATTTTTTATGCGATTTGCAAGGGAGATTATAAATGAGGGCGTAAATCAGGGAATAAGCTATGAAAACGCCGAGAAATTAGTGCTTGGAACTATGCTTGGCACCGCTAAAATGATGCTGCTTAGCGAAAACTCCATCGACGAGCTTATAAAGGCGGTTGCATCCCCCGGCGGTACAACCGAAGCGGGTCTTAATAAAATGGATGAGCTTGATTTTAACGGCTCGGTTTCTAAAGTAATTTCCTCAGCGGTCGACCGCTCGAAGGAGCTATCTAAATAAAAAGGATGGTTAAAATGAAAGCAAACGAACTTTTAACGGCTTGTAATTTTAAGGCGGCAGTAAATTCAGCTCCCGAAAATGAAATAAACTGCATCTACTGCTGTGATTTGCTCAGCATTGTTATGGGCAAGGCTCCCGCAGGGTCTGCCTGGGTGACCGTAATGGGTAATATGAACTCGGTTGCGGTTGCATCCCTTGCAGAAATTGGCGCAATTATTCTTGCCGACGGCATTAAGCCCGATGCTGCCGCACTCACTCGCGCCGAGGAAAACGGAATTAACATTTATTTAAGCGATGACCCCGTTTTTGACACCGCCCTTAAAATTCATAAGGCGCTAAGCTAATGGAAAAGATTTTTTACGATTTTCACCTTCATTCCTGCCTTTCCCCCTGCGGCGATAATGATATGACCCCCGCCAATATTGCAGGTATGGCGTTTGTAAACGGGCTTTCGGCAATCGCCCTTACCGACCACAACACCGTGAAAAACTGCACCTCGCTGAAGCTTGCCGCCGAGCAGTACGGAATTACGGTGCTTTACGGAATGGAGCTTACAACCGACGAAGAGGTGCATACAGTTTGCCTTTTCCCCGATGAAAAATCGGCTAATGAGTGGAACGAATATGTTTATTCCAAGCTGCAAAAGATTAAAAATAACACCAAAATTTTCGGTAATCAGTTTATTATGAATGAAACCGATAAAATTATAGGTGAGGAAGAGTTTTTGCTTATAAACGCTACGAACATTTCCTTTGAAGAGGTTTTCGCACCTGTTTATGAGCTTGGCGGTATTGCCTACCCCGCCCATGTAGATAAAAATGCAAACTCTTTAATATCTAACCTTGGTTTTGTGCCGCCTGACAGCACCTTCAAGCTTGCCGAGGTGCATAATTTAGAGTCCCTTGATGCCCTTAAATCCGCCCATCCTTATTTTGAAAATTGTACAATTCTTTCATCATCTGATGCCCACTATCTTGAAAATGTGAATGAGGCAAAGCATTTTTTAGAGCTCGATGACCCAAGCCCTAAGGGAATAATTAATCATTTAAGAAAATTAAACACAAAATAAGAAGGCTGTGCTAAAAAAATGCACAGCCTTTTGAATTTACCTTAAATATATTAAATTTTTTAAAAACCTAACAAAATCATTATATCAAATGTATTTTCATATGTCAATAACTTTTGTTTATATGTAACAAATTTCTACCATTTGCATAATAAATAATGTTTAACTTTAACAATTTCGTGTATTGAAATTGGGTTTAAAATATGTTATATTATAGACACAGAAAGGAAACGGTGAGTCCGATGTACAAGTAAAAAAGTTCAAAATTCAATTAAATTTAAGGTTTTAAGAATTCACAAATTAAACAAACAATTAATAGTCAAGTAAAAATTTATATAGATACCTTAAATGGGCAAATTAAAAAACCTTGAATTTAAAATTGGATTGAGAACTAGAAATAGAAGCCTTCATCAAAAAGAAAAATTCCCACATCAGAGTATCTCGCTTTACGAGAAGAAGATTTAAAGAAAGAAATTGTGTTTTGGGAAGAAAAGGAAAAAAGAAGGCGTATTCAGTAGAAAGAGAGGAAAAAAATATGATGCTGGATACTAAGAGCGAACAGAAATAACCCTTGACCGCAAAAGATGTGTAAAGAAACATCGGTCAAGGGTTATTTCTATTTTTGCAGAAAAATATAATTTGTGTGTCCGCGGATATTCCGACGGATTTTTTTGTTTTATGACTTAATTTTATCTATAACGCCCTTTTCAAGTCGGCTTACCTGCGCTTGTGAAATACCAATTTCCCTTGAAACCTCCATTTGAGTTTTGCCGTAAATAAATCTTAGCTTTAGTATTCTTTTTTCACGCTCGCTGAGATTTTTCATAGCCTCCTTAAAGGAAATTTCATCCACCCAGCTTTCTTCGCTTGTTTTATCGCCTACCTGATCCAGCACAAAAACGGTGTCTCCGCTATCTGAAAAAACAGGCTCGTAGAGCGACATTGGCTCCACCACGCTTTCAAGTGCCAAAACAATATCGTGCCGTGGGGCGTTAAGCTCACTTGCTATTTCATTTACGGTTGGCTCCCTGCCAAGCTTTGCCGTTAGCTTTTCCTTTGCCTGCATAGAGCGATACGCCATATCCTTAATGGAACGGCTTACCCTAACATAACTGTTATCCCTTAAATAGCGTCTGATTTCGCCAATTATCATTGGCACCGCATAGGTGGAAAACCTCACGTTTTGGCTAATATCAAAATTATCAATCGCCTTAATAAGTCCTATGCACCCAATTTGAAAAAGGTCATCGGGATTTTCACCTCTGCCTTGAAACCGCTTAATTACGCTGAGTACAAGCCTTAAATTTCCATTTATAAGCCTTTCCCTATCCGAAACGCTTCCCTCTCTTGCGCTTTGTAAAAGCTCCCTTTTTTGCGCCTCGCTAAGCACCGGTAAGGTAGAGGTATCTACCCCGCAGATAACAACCTTTCCGTATTGCACCGCCAACACTTCTTCCGTTAATAATTTTCGTGTTTTCTTACACATAAAAATTATTACCCGTATGCGGCGCTTCAAACATTTAAAATATTTTTATGGTCGACCGCTTTCACTTGTATTCGACAGTCATTATATGCTTGTTTTAGATAAATAAAAATGATATAATAGGTTTACCTTGAAGTGAAAATAAATTAAGAGAGAAAAAATAGCTATGATTTTAAAAACAAGTGCCTTTATTTGCCCCGTTTGTAAAAACAAAACCTTTGATTTGGAAAATTCGCTTCGCTGTATGCTGGGGCACAGCTTTGACAAGGCGAAAGAGGGTTATATAAATCTACTGCTTAAAAACGCAAGCGGAAAACGCCACGGTGATGACAAGCTGATGGTAAATGCCCGAAAAAGCTTTTTAGATAAGGGCTACTACGCCCCTCTGAGAGAGAAAATCGGCGAAATTTTAGGTGAAAATAATGTGGTTTTGGATTCGGGCTGCGGTGAAGGCTATTATACCTCACATTTTGCCGAAAATAATACCCTTTTAGGAATAGACATTTCTAAGGATGCCATAAAATCCGCCGCCAAAAGATGCAAAAATGCCACCTTTGCGGTAGCAAGCATTGCGCAAATTCCGCTTGCCGATAAATCGGTAGATGCGGTGATTAACATTTTTGCGCCTGACAGTCCAAATGAATTTTTACGAATTTTAAAGAAAGGCGGCAGACTTATAACCGCCACGCCTATGGAACATCACCTTTTTGAGCTTAAAGAGGTAGTTTACAATAATCCGTATAAAAACCCGCCACCCGTATATGAGAAGGATGGCTTCACCATTAAATCGGTAACCGAAGTTAAGTATAAAATTAACCTTGAAAGCGCCGAGGATATTGAGGCTCTTTTTAAAATGACGCCATATTATTACAAAACCTCTGCCGCCGACCAAGAAAAACTAAAATCACTAAGCTCGCTCGAAGTTTCCCTTGAATTTGCCGTAACGGAGTATATTAAAGAAAAATAAAAAGGCTTCCACAAAGGGCGTACAATTAAGGACAGTTCTAAAATTTGTTCTTATCGCCCGATGTATTGCACCACAGGCTGCAATTAAAGAAAGCAAGTAATTGCTGACTTTATAAAGCGAATTATCCCCACCGAGCAATCGGTGGGGATTTTTGTATCTGTTGCAAAAATCTATGTAAAATGTTATAATGCAATTAAGAGGTGATAATTGTGAATCAAAATAGCGTATGGTTAAAAGCACAAACATTGAAATTGCAAGTTTCCGAAAATATCTTGCCTGAATTTGATATTGGTTTTGACAAAAGAATCCCAAAAGATGTTGAAGAAGAATTGCGCTCTTTTGTGAAATGGGTTGAAAACAATTATCATTTTCCTATAACATTGTGGGTTGACTTTGAATATAATCATTATTTGATTTCCAGTGACGGCAGACGGGTTGACTATCTGTTTTATTGGGCGGATTTTTCCACCTATCCAATATTTGATAACAAGGACGATATTCCGCAAATACGGCTTCCTGTACGAACAGAACATAATACGATTGAGGAAATACTTACTTCCTTCATTGAGGCAATAACCGATTATTATGCTTGGCTTTGTAATGAGATAAGCGAAGGTTATAAAATCAACGAAAATGATGTGGAAGAAATTCTACAAGCGTATTTGCAACATAGAGGTTAATTTCCCTCTTTTGCTGATAGCAGCACAGGCTGCAATCAAAGAATCTAAGTAATTAGATTTATAAAGCGAAACTATCCACCCTGCCGAACGCTCGGCAGGGTGATTTTTCATTGACAAAGACGTATACAAAAATTATAATTAAGATAAGGAGGTGTTACATAATGAAAAGAATCGTATGCATCATCTTACCCATTATTCTTATATTTTTATGCTGCTCATGTGGTCTTTTCGGAAACCAAGAATATGTCTGTAAAGTTGAAGATGTAGCATCTGTACAAATAGTTAGATTGGATAAGTATGTCCAAGGGGAATACCGATACGAATACACCATGCTTTCTCAAATTGATGATTTTGATGATTTCGTTGTTCGGCTTAACGCCGTAAAACACTCTGTAAACTGGGGCGACCCGCAGCAAATGGACGAGAGTTATGTTGTTGTAAGAATTGAATACCTAAACGGTGATTTTGATTTAATACACCCTGACGCACAGTGTTTTAATAAGAACGGTACAAACAACTATGGTTATTTCTTCTTTGATGACGAACAGTTTGAAACGCTGATTTCTGATTATATGCCAGAATAAAACATAATCCCCCTCTTTTGCTGATAGCACCGCAGGCTGCAATTAGTTTTGAGTTAGGTTAAGGGTTTTAGGTTCTCCTAAAAAGCGGAAAATGTGATATATATTTTCCCTGCTTGTTACGGTATAAGACAAATATTAAACGGATGTGTAAAAATTTTGCACATCCGTTTTACTATCTCAAAAAATAATTTGATTAGTGATATTGTGAGACAGGTCTCACAGTGATATTTTTGATAAATCAAAAGTTATATTAAAACCTTGCGGTTTTAGTGATATTTTATTCGCTCCTAAACTCGCAAAGCGAATATCACTCGGCGTAAGCCGAATAACACTGCGCCGCAATATAACTCGCCGTAGGCGAATAAAACTGGCGTTGTATCCTTAACAGTACAACGCCTAGTGGAAGTCTTTTACCTTTTAGCTTTGAAAAAGTCCTGTAAAATTTGGACCGCTTCTTTTTCCTTTATTCCGCCGTATACGGTGGGTTTATTAGGGAAATTAAAGGAATAAAGGTTTGTTACCGAGCCTAAAGCTCCCTTTACGGGGTCGGCGGCACCGAAAATTATTTCTTTAACCCTTGCGTTTATTGCCGCCCCCGAACACATAGCGCAGGGCTCAAGGGTTACGTAAAGCTCGGCGCCCGTTAGTCTAAAATCACCTACAACCTCTGCCGCTTTTTTCATTGCAAGAATTTCAGCGTGGGCAGTGGGATCTTTTAGACTCTCACACAAATTATGCGCCGATGCAATTATTTTTCCGTTAAGAACAACAACCGCGCCTATGGGCACCTCACCCATAAGCGCGGCTTTTTTTGCCTGTTCAAGGGCGAATTCCATATACTTTGCATTCATATTTTTCACCCTCAAGCTGAAAATTGAATAAGTCCTATTTCTATGCAGGTTATTACGTAAAAAATTATTGTGGCAACGCTGGAAGAAAACCAACCGAATTTTTTAAGCGAACCTGAAATGTGGGTGGTTTTTTCAAACGAAAATAGTTTTTTATTTCTTATGCTTAAAATATAGTAACCAAAAAATCCAATTACAATGAAGCTTGCCAAGAGAAATAGATATAAAACACCCAACATATCTTCACCCAAAACGGGATTTAGGTAATCTAAGCATAGCGAAACAAAATTGTTTAAAAAGTGAATTATAACGCCCGTCCAAAATGAGTTGGTTTCTATAACCATTGTACCGATTACAAGACCAACTAAAAATGCAAATGGAATTTGAACCAAATTTCCGTGGATAAATGCGAATAAAAGGCTTGATACAAAGATTGCAAAGGGCTTTGAAAACTTTAAAAGACTGCCCATTATTACGCCACGGAATAAAAATTCTTCTATTAAAGCGGGGGCAACCGCAACCGAAAGTGTGCTGATAATAAAGCCCAAAGCTCCGTTTGGCTTACCAAACTCCGGCTCTGTAAAGGGTAAAATGTTTTGAAATCTTGCCTGAAACAGAGCCACTACTATATTGGCAACATAGCAAAAGCCAACACCAACCATAATAGCGGGCAAGAGAGTTTTCTTTTTTGGCGGAGCAAAAGAAACAAGATTATCCAGCCTTGTTCCCTGAAGCTTTAAAATAAAAAGTCCCGCAATGCCAAAACCTAAAACTGAAAGAACTATATTAAGCTCTAAATTACCTGCATCACTGTTTACAAAATTATATACCTCTTTGTTTAAGCATAAAAACCCCAAAACAGAGGAAAAGGCATACAAAATAACGTAAAACAAAAGCAAACCTAAACCAATATGGTTGGCGGTTTTTTTTACCGCCTTTTTTTCATAGTAAAGCTTCAGGTCATCACTGTTTTCATAATACGGTTGATAAGTTTGTTGATAACTGTAATAATTAGGTTGAAAAGGTTGATTAAATCCGCCATTTTGCGCGGAATTAAAGGAATTTTGCTCGGTTGAAAAGGTTGGTTGGTTTTCAACATTTTCAAACCGAGTATTTTGATTTTCTTCTGTTTGTTTTTCTTCTGTAAGGTCGATTTCAACATCACCAAACTGCACAGAATTGAAAGAATATTCAGGCGAATTATCTTCGCCTACATTATTTTCATTTTCTTTATCTAAATAAAAATCGTCGTTCAAAATAATCCGCCTTTCTTATTATTTTTATTCCTCTGCTTCATCCTCTATCGGTTCATCTGCCGTCTGCTCTGCCGCAAGCTCGGCTTCATCTAAGCCTTCCTCGGCATCGGCATCGGGCTCATCGGGATGGTCGGTAATCTCATTTTCATCGTGCGGGGTTGCAACAACGGTTAAGAGCTTCACGCCCTCATCAATGCGCATAACCTTAACGCCCTTACCGGGTCGGCGGTAAACGTTAAGCTCGCCCAAGTGAATACGAATTATAATACCGCTGGATGAAATCATAATTAAATCATCATCCTCATCGGGTGAAATAACTGCCGCAACCTTGCCGTACTTGGCGGTTTTGTAGTTAATTAAGCCCTTGCCGCCACGGGACTGTACGCGGTAATCGGAAAGCTCGCTAATTCTACCAAAGCCTGTTTCGGTAACGGTAAGAACTCTGTCGCCATCCTTGGCAACAATCATACCTATAACCTCATCATCCTCGGTGAGTTTAATGGCTCGAACACCACGGGCAGTTCTACCCATTGCGCGAACGCCGTTTTCATTAAATCTAATAGCTTTACCGTTTTTGGTTGCTACCATTAAATCTGACTTGCCATCGGTAAGCTTAACAAAGCAAAGCTCATCATCCTCATCAATCGAGAGGGCAATAAGTCCGTTTTTGCGGATATTTTTGAAAAGCTCTAAAGCGGTACGCTTAATAATAGCCTTTTTGGTACCCATACAAACAAACATACCATCTTCAATTTGCGGTACGGGCAAAATGGTCATTATTTTTTCATCGGGCTGTAACGGTAAAAGATTTACAATGTTCATACCCTTTGAGGTACGGCTGCCTTCGGGGATTTCGTATGCCTTCATACGGTAAACCTTACCAAGGTTACTAAACATCATAATCCAATCGTGTGAAAGACAGGTGAACATACTTTCAACCACGTCATCCTCACGAGTGGTCATACCCTTAATACCCCTGCCGCCACGGTTTTGTGCCTCATACTCATCACAAGCCATACGCTTAATATAGCCGTTGTTGGTTTTAGTGAGCACACACTGCTCTTTGGGAATAAGGTCTTCAATATCAACCTCGCCTGCAACGTCGGAAATTTCGATGCGGCGGTCATCAGAGAATTTATCTCTTAAATTAAGAGCATCGTTTTTAACGATTTCAAGAATTCTGGCACGGGAGCCTAAAATTTCCTCGCACTCTCTTATGAAGTCGTGCTTTTCTTTAAGCTCATCAAGAATTTTTTGCTTTTCCATACCTGCAAGACGGCCAAGCTGCATTTGAACAATAGCAGTTGCCTGAATATCATCAAAATTAAAGCGCTCCATTAAAGCTTCTTTACTTTCGGGTATGGTTTTGCTGTTACGGATAATGGAAATAACCTCATCAATAAAATCTAAAGCAACCTTAAGCGCCTCTAAAATATGGGCACGCTCTTCGGCTTTTTTCTTATCAAACGCGGTACGACGGTAGATAATATCATACTGGAAGTCGATAGCGTTTTGAAGCATCTCTTTAAGGGTTAAAATTTGGGGCTTGCCGTTTACAATGGCAAGTAAAATTGCGCCGAAGGTGGTTTGAAGCGCGGTGTAGGAATAAAGCTTATTTAAAACAACCTGCGGACTTGCATCCTTTTTAACGTCTACAATAATTCTGATACCGCCATCACGCTTTGAGGAATAGTCAACAACATCATCAATGCCTTCAATCTTCTTTTCGGTAGCAAGGTCATAAATATGCTTAACTAAATCCTTTTTGCGAACCTTATAAGGAATTTCGGTAATAACAATTCTAAATTTACCATTATTGGTTTCTTCAATTTCGGCTTTACCACGAACGATAATTTTACCTCTGCCTGTAGCATATGCGGCACGAATACCGCTTCGACCCATTATAATACCGCCTGTTGGGAAGTCAGGGCCTTTAATATGCTCACAAATTTCGGGTAAATCGGCATCGGGATTATCAATAAGGCAACACATACCGTCAATAACCTCGCCGAGATTATGAGGCGGAATTTCGGTAGCCATACCAACCGCAATACCTGTGGAACCGTTTACCAAAAGCTGTGGAAAACGAACGGGTAAAACCTCGGGCTCTTTTAAACGGTCATCATAGTTTGGCATAAAATCAACGGTATCTTTATCAATATCATCAAGCATATTGAGTGAAAGGCGATTCATTTTAGCCTCGGTATAACGGTAGGCAGCGGCGGTGTAACCATCGATATTACCGAAGTTACCCTGACCGTCAATAAGCGGATAGCGGAGAGAAAAATCCTGCGCCATACGAACCATTGCATCATAAACCGAAGCATCACCGTGCGGATGATAACGACCGAGCACCGCACCAACGGTATCGGCGCATTTACGGTGCTTTTTATCGGGGGTAAGACCGTTTTCATACATTGTGTAAAGAATTCTTCTGTGAACGGGCTTTAAGCCGTCACGTACATCGGGAAGAGCACGGCCAACCAAAACCGACATAGAATACTGAAGCATACTGCTTCTTACTTCATCTACAATTTCAACAGGAAGTATTTTAGTTTGTTCGTCCTCGGGCCAAACTACTACTTCTTTTTCTTTTTTAGCCATTTATCATCCCTCCTTAAATATCCAAATCTGTTGCAAATATTGCATTTTCTTCAATGAATTGGCGGCGAGGCTCAACCTCTTCACCCATAAGCATTGAGAAGGTGGCATCTGCTAAAATGGCATCCTGCATAGTTACCCTTAAAAGAGTACGATGCTCGGGGTCAAGTGTAGTTTCCCAAAGCTGATCGGGATTCATTTCACCAAGACCTTTGTAGCGCTGAACATCTACATTACCGCCAAGCTCTTCAATACATTTATCTTTTTCTTCCTCGGTGAACAAATCAAAATGCTGTTTACCCTTTGAAACACGGTAAAGGGGAGATTGCGCCAAGTAAATATGACCTGTTTCAATAAGCTGGGGCATATAGCGGAAGAAGAAGGTTAAAAGAAGTGTGCGAATGTGAGAACCGTCGACGTCGGCATCGGCCATAATAACGATTTTATCATAACGAAGCTTTGAAATATCAAAGGTTTCGCCAATACCTGTGCCAAGTGCTATAATAACGGGGGTTAATTTTTCGTTGCTGTAAACACGGTCGGCTCTTGCCTTTTCAACATTAAGCATTTTACCCCAAAGAGGTAATATTGCCTGATAGGTGGAATTTCTGCCCTCAACAGCAGAACCGCCTGCAGAATCTCCCTCAACAATGAAAATTTCGGTTTTTGATGGGTCATCTGAAATACAGTCGGTAAGCTTTTCGGGCATTCTTGTTCTGCCGCCAAGTGTAGACTTGCTTCGGGTTGCCTGCAAAGCCTTTTGAGCAGCCTCGCGGGCATTTGAGGAAGCAATGGATTTATCCATAATAATTTTAGCCTGAGCCGGATTTTCTTCCAGATACTGACCTAATTTTTCCTTAACAATGGCGCGAACAAGCTTACCAATATCGGTATTACCAAGCTTTGCCTTTGTTTGGCTTTCAAACTGAGCATCTACAAGCTTTACACTTACAACTGCGGTGATACCCTCACAAATATCAACGGTTGAAGGCTTGGAGTCACTTTCCTTAAGATGCTTAAATCTTAAACCGTAGTCATTAATGGTAGAGGTAAGTGATGTTTTAAAGCCTGTTTCGTGAGTACCGCCGTCAACGGTGTGAATGGTATTTGCAAAGCTTATAATATTACTGCTGTAGCTGGTGCTCCAAATAAGAGCAATTTCTACCGAAGAATCTTCTTTTGTACCGGAAAGATAGATAATATCATCAATAAGTCTTTCCTTACCTGTTTTTTCTAAAAGATATTCAACGTAGTTTTTAATACCGCCCTCAAAATACAAATCATCGCTTCTGTTTGTGCCGTCGGTTCTTTTATCGGATAAAACTACGCGGATACCTGCATTAAGAAAGGCCTGTTCACGGAGTCTTTGAAGTAAAATATCGTAATCATAAAGTGTGGTATCGGTAAAAATTGTGGGGTCGGGCTTAAAGGTAACCTTTGTACCTGTTTCGGTAGTATCGCCGATAATTTGTAAATCATTTACAATGTTACCCTTTTCAAAGCGTTGCTTATAAATATGAGTACCGTCTTTAACCTCTACCTCGAGCCAGCTTGAAAGCGCATTAACAACAGATGCGCCAACGCCGTGCAAACCGCCTGAAACCTTATAACCGCTTCCGCCGAATTTACCGCCGGCGTGAAGAATTGTAAATACAACGGTAACAGAGGGAAGACCTGTTTTTGCATTTATACCAACAGGAATACCACGGCCGTTATCCACAACCTGAATAACACCGTCATCTAAAATATCTACCGTGATTTTATCACAATAGCCTGCCAAGGCTTCATCAATAGAGTTATCTACAATCTCGTAAACAAGATGATGAAGACCCCTTTCACCTGTGGAGCCGATATACATACCTGGGCGTTTTCTTACCGCATCAAGACCTTCTAACACCTGTATGGAATTTTCATCATAATTTTCTGTTACAGGGGTATTGATATCATTTGTACTCATAAATTTTCTCCGTTTCCCAAAAATTATAAATATATATTCTTTGAAATATTACGCTTATTGAGTGTAGAGGAAGAAATTTGGGTTATATAAACCGTTTTTTCCTTTGATTTTTTCTTATTTACCACCACAAAGGATTTTGGTAAATCATAAGAAATTGTTATAACCTCACCCGCTTTTTCTGCTTTTTTTAGATAATCGCGGGTGTTTTTTTGAACTGTTGAGGTATCCATATCAAAAATACCTATAATATCACGGGTTTTAATTACCTTGTCTCCGCCTAAATGAAGATACATATTTTTTTCTGTAACCTATTTAACCGTTATGTTACAGAAATTTCCCCCCTTCATCTCAAATACGGTGCCGTTTTTAAGACCCTTTATGTTTGACGGATCGCAACAGGTTATAAAAACCTGCCAATCCTTAATATGGTTTAAAATAAAGTTTTGCCTGTTTTGGTCAAGCTCACTCATAACATCATCTAACAAAGCTATTGGGTATTCACCCGTAATTTTTTTAAGCACCTTTGCTTCGGAAAGCTTTAAGGCAAGGCAAACACTCCGTTTTTGACCCTGAGAGCCGAAATTTTTAACCTTTGCGCCGTTTAAACACAAATCTAAATCATCTCTATGAGGTCCCACCGAAGTATTACCCGTTATGAAATCTTCTTTTCTGGAAAGCTTTAAAATTTCAGCAATATTTTCTACCGGTAAATCCTTTGAAATGGGAGATGAATATTCAATATCTAAAATTTCCCTTTCTCCCGAAATTCCGCCGTAAATTTCGGGCAAAATTTCTTTTAAAATCTCTACATACCTATAACGGTATTTTAAAATGTCCTTAATATTTACGGCTAATGATGCTTCAAAATCATCTAAAAGAAATTCCATATCGCTATGAAATTTTAAATCTCTTAAAATTGTATTTCTTTGATTTACCGCCTTCATATAGCTTCTTAATTTTTCGTTATAAATTGGGTAAAGCTGACCTATTGCGGTATCTAAAAATCTTCTTCTGACGGCGGGACCGTCATTTACTAAATTAAGGTCGGTGGGGGAAAAAACAATAGCATAAAAATTACCTGCAAGCTTTGAAGCCGAAGAAAGCATTTTACCGTTTAATTCGGCTTTGCGCTTATCTTCGATTATTATTTTGGCGTTTTTTTCTACCTCACCAAAAATAAAATCACAACTGTTTACTGCTTTTTGCTGACCAAAACCAATAAGCTCACTATCCTTAGCTCCCCTAAAGCTTTTTGCGCCGCAAAAAAGCCATATTGCTTCTAAAAGATTTGTTTTTCCATGAGCATTGTCACCATAAATAACATTCATATTTTCAGCAGGCGAAAATTCAAGCCCACTGAAATTTCTAAAACCCTTTGAAGAAAGATTTTTTATTATCATACCGTAACCTTGTACTGTAAGCCTTCAAATTCTACCAAATCATCCTTATGAAGCTTTTTACCACGCATAAAGCATACCTGACCGTTTACCTTAACCTCACCGCCGGTAATAACCATTTTAGCGTGACCTCCTGTAGCAACGGCAGATGCAAGCTTTAAAAAACTATCCAACTTAATAAAATCTGTTGTAATTTTAACTTCGTTTATCATTTTAAAAGCATTGGCATTACAAGATATAAAAATTCATCGCCATCTACGGGATAAAGCGCTGCCGCAGCAGAAGAACCGTTAAATCTTATAATAACCTCCTCACTTTCTGTAGCTTTAAGGGCATCTAACAAATATTTACTGCTAAATCCAATTTCAAATTCTTCACCCTCTAAGGTTGTTTCATAAACATCGTTAGACCTACCAACAGATGAGGAACAGGTGAGTAAAATTTTATCTCTTTCCATACTAAAACGGATTGGTGTTTTAGTTTGGTCATTTAAAATAACAAGAGAAATTCTTTCTAAGGTTTCAATAAATTTTGGAACGTTTACTTTAATTTCCTGCTTATTTGAAAGAGGAATTGAACGCTGATATTCAATAAAGTTACCTTCAATAAGTCTGGAAGTCATAACATAACCGTCAATATCAAAGGAGATATTTCTTGCGCCGATATTTATTTTTATATCTTCATCCTTATCGCCGATAATTTTAACTGCCTCGCCAATAGCTCTGCCTGAAACAACAAAGCTTATTTTTCCTTCATACTTAATAGGTGCCTTTCTTATAGCAAGGCAGTTGCCGTTAATAGCAACAAGCTTAATTTCATTATTTTCTACTTCAAAATTAATACCTGTTAAAATTGGTCTTGTTTCTTCTTTAAGGGATATAGCAAAAATTGTTTGCCTTACCATATCCTTTAAAAGCTCGGAAGAAATGGTAATGCTATCCTTTTCAGCTACATTTGGCATTTCGGGGAAATCTTCAGACCTCATACCTAAAATATCAAATATACTACCGCCGCATCGAATATGGCAAACCTGACGCTCATCTACTTCAAACTCAATAATATCTCCTCTTAGCTTGCGGATAATATCAAAAAGAATTTTTGCGCTGATAACAACGTCGCCCTCCCTTTCACATCTGACGGGAAGCTCCTTTTTAATACTGATTTCCATATTGTATGCCATTAAGGTAAGGCGGTCGGTTTCGGCCGAAAGAAGTACGCCCTCCAATATTGGAAGAGAGGAACGTGGAATAACTGCTCTTTGTAAATTTGAAAGAGCCTCTGACAACTGTTCACGATTTACTAAAATTTTCATTTTAATCACCTGCGTTTTTAAAAAATTTTATTTCATTTATTTATTAAAATTTTTAGAAGTATTAATAGGGGGTGTTAATAAGGTTAATAAGCCTTGAAGGAGGCTTAAAATAGGGAAAAAACACCTTGAAAATATAAACTGCCGTAATTTGATAATTTGTGAATAACTTTTGATTTAAAAAGATATTAACAGCGGTGTTGAAAACCATACTGTTTATTACTTTAAAAAGGTTAATAACTTTTTTAAAAAAATATTACTAAAAGTATTTAAAAAGGATAATTTTTAAGAATCTCTTTTAAGATTTTTTATAATATCCTCAACAAGCTCCTTATCAAAGGGATTGTTTTTAAGGTGCTCTTCAATTTTTTGAACATTGTATAAAACTGTTGCGTGGTCCTTACCAAAGCTTTCGCCGATTGCTTTATATGAAAGCTCGGTTGTTTCTCTTGCTATGTACATTGCAACCTGCCTTGCAAACGCAACTGCAGCAGTTTTTCTTTTAGAAATAATATCCTTTTCGGAAACGTTAAAGGTTTTAGAAACCTGAACAATAATTTCATCTACCTTAATCGGTTCGGGAGTGGTATCACTTATAACATCTCTGATAAAGCCTTGGACTACCGAAATGGTAGGTGTTTTATTTTGAAGATTTACAAATGCCTGAAGCTTTTTAACAACACCCTCAAGCTGACGTGTGTTCATTTTTATATGCTCGGCAATAAAGTAGATAATATTTTTATCCAGAGTTAAGTTTAAAAGAGAAGCCTTGGTGCTTATAATACCAACTCTTGTTTCAAAATCGGGTGGGGTAATATCTGCCATAACGCCGCCCTCAAATCTTGAACGAATACGGTCCTCAAGAGTTTTAATTTCCTTTAATGGGCGGTCACAGGTAACAATAATCTGCTTATTGTTTTGGTAAAGAGCATTAAAGGTGTTGAAAAATTCTTCTTGTGTTGAGTCCTTACCTGCAATAAAGTGAATATCATCCATTAAAAAGATATCTACATTTCTGTAACGGTTTTTAAATTCATCAATAGAGCCGTCCTGCAAAGCTTTAATCATATTGTTGGTGAATTCTTCACCTCTTATATATTCAATCTTTTTATTAGGGAACTTTTTACCCGCATGATTTTTAACGGCTAAAAGCAGATGTGTTTTACCAACGCCCGAATTACCGTAAATTAAAAGTGGGTTATAAAGATTTATGGTTTGCTCACTGTCGGCAACTGCCATTGCGGCTGCGTGGGCAAATCGGTTTGAAGAACCAACAATGTAATTTTCAAAGGTGAAGTTAGACTCAAAGGAATTATTTCCGCTGTTTTGTTGCTCATTATTTGAGGAGATAATACTGCCGTCCTCATCGGAAAGTAAAAGCTCAAATTCAATGGGAAATCCCATAATATCCTTTAAAGCAATTTCAACAAAATTTTTGAAGTTTGATTCAACAATGCTTTTTTTATAGCTGGAATAAATTGAGCCTGTGAATTTGCCGTTTTCCATTTTAATTGGTACAATATCGGCAAACCATACGCCATATGCAATTTCAGTAAAATATTGTTTTTTTATACATTCATCACAGACTGCTTTCCATACGTCATTTATGGATTCAATTTGCATATTTTTTAACTTCCCTTCACTAAAAATTCGGTTATTTTTTTATTTAAAAAGAATAAAAAAATTTTACGCAATATTACTAGATTATTTTATCATATTTTTTAAAAAAAATCAATATTTTTATGGCTTTTTAACCGAAAATATGTTAAAATCTTAAGTAGAAAAAAATTACAAAAAAGAGGTGTTATTTTTGAAGGATTTTTTAGCCGAAATTTTAAAGGAAAGTTGCATAGAATATTACGGTTTTTGTGAATTTTCTGCCCTTGAAAAGGAGCTTTTAAATTGCTCGGCAAAATTAAGACTTCCCCTAAACTCTGCCACCGTAATAACACTGCTTTTTCCATATAAGGTATTAGAAGAAAAGCCGTTAAATATTTCCCGTTATGCGGCGGTTGAGGATTACCATTTTGTATGTGAAAAAATACTAAAAAATGTAACCGATTTATTAAAACAAAGGTATGAAAATTTTCAGTTTGAATGGTTTATTGATAATTCCCCAATTAATGAGGTTAAGGCGGCGGTACTTTCGGGACTTGGAGTGAGGGGTAAAAATAATTTACTTATAAATGAAAAGTACGGAAGTTTTTGTTTTATAGGTGAAATTGTTACCGATTATAAAATACAAACTGTTAATAATTTAATTACAAATTGTATAAATTGTGGTATATGTGTAAAAAACTGTCCCAGTGGTTTTTTAAGCGATAAAAATAATAAATGCCTTTCGGCAATCACCCAACAGAAGGGTGAGCTAAGCCAAAAGGAAATAGCTTTAATTAAGCAAAATAAATCGGTGTGGGGCTGTGATATTTGTCAGAACCTTTGCCCAATGAACAAAAATTCTAGCCTTACCCCCATTAAGGCTTTTATAAATTCCTACCGAAATGAATTTAAAGAGGATGAGGATTTTAAAAACAGAGCCTACACCTGGCGAGGCGAAAATGTAATAAAAAGAAATCTGAAAATTATGTAGAAAAATAGGGTACTGAGTAAAAAAACTCGGTACTCTTATTTTTTTAAACAAAAGCAGTCAAAATATTACAAATTTAACCCGTTGACATATATATTGTATGATAGTACTATAAAAATACAATATTTAGAGCAAGGCGGAATATCTATGGAAATTAAAACCTTTTACATAAGCAAAAAAATTGTAAAGGTTAAAATAAGCGACATAACCTTAAAAAGAAAAAATAATCCATTAAATTTGTGTGATGATGAAATTTTTTCACTTGCATCCAGCATTAAAAAAAACGGACTTATTGAGCCTATTTACCTACGGCGTGATATAAATAATCCTAAAAAATACATTTTGGTTGATGGACTTCGAAGACTTAAAGCCTTTGAATTTTTGGGTGCAAAAAGCATACCCGCAATAATTTTATCACTTACCGATGCCGAGGCAGATATGGTTTTTTTATATGAAAATGAAAATAAAAAGCATATTTCGGTTTTTGAAAAGGCATTTTATATGGGCGAGGTTTTAAAAAGCGGAAGAATTAATAAAAACGAGCTTGCCGATGCGCTGGGAATAAGCCTTAAAAATCTTGAAAAGAAGCTTAATATTCTAACCCTTGATAATGAAGAAAAAAAGATTATGATAAACCATAATTTTGATGAAGAATTTATATTTTCGGTTTTAAAATTTGAAAAGGAAAAAAGAAGGGAAATACTTAATGAAATTATAGTAAAAAATCTTACTAATAATGAGGCTAAGAAATATTTAGAAGAGCTTAAAAAGCCCGAAATCAAGAGGGTTAAAACGGCTACCCTTACAAGCGATAAAATAATTTTAAACAGCTTGGAGCGAATGGCTATGCACCTTAATGACAGCGGAATAGAAGCCGAAAGTCTTAAAAATGAGCTTGAGGATGCAACCGAATATATTTTAAAGATAAATAAAAAATCGCAGTAGTTTTTCTACTGCGATTTATACTTTTTAAAGTGGGGATTTGCTTATTTTTGCCGAAGCTCTTGGATATATTGCAGGTGTATTTTTAACCTTTTTAGCGGTTATAAAAAATCTTGTATTATCCATGGGTAAATTTTCTTTTATTAAAGAAAGATTTTCTCCGCCTAAAATTTCGATGGCTTTTTTGCCGTGAGTTACCTCTTGTTCTGCAGTGGGACCCTTCATAGAAACAAAGGTACCACCCTTTTTAACAAAGGGCATACAGTATTCAGCAAGGGTGTTAAGCTGTGCAACCGCTCTTGCAGTAACGTAATCAAACTTTTCTCTATATTTTTCTTCTTTTGATGCCAGTTCGGCGCGAATATGCAAATTTTCAGTTTTAATTCCAAGCCTATTTTGCAAATCTTCAAGGAATATAAAGCGTTTTGCGTGACCGTCTAAAAGGGTAACATTAACTTCGGGTCTTAAAATTTTTATAACCATACCGGGAAAGCCCGCGCCTGTTCCAACATCTATAAGACTTTCGCCCGACACAGGGTTTATAACCTTTAAAAGCGAAAGGCTATCTATAAAATGCTTTACTACTATTTCCATCGGGTCCTTTATGGCGGTAAGATTTATTTTTTCATTCCACTCTAAAAGCAAATTACCGTAAAGAGTAAGACTTTCTACTGCGTTTTCGGGCAGAGATATATTATTTTCCTTTGCATACTGCAAAAAAGGGGTAAAATTAAAATCGGGCATACTAGTTTCCTTTCTTTTGTAGCCAAATTATAAGCACCGAAATATCGGCAGGGCTAACGCCTGAAATTCCCATTGCCTGACCAATATTAAGCGGTTTTACCTTTAAAAGCTTTTCTCTTGCTTCTAAACGCAGTCCCGTAATTTCATTATAAGGGGTATCTACATCCAGCTTTGTGGCTTCCATACGGTGCATTTCCTTAACCGTTGCAAGCTGACGCTTAATGTAACCGCTATATTTAAGCTCGGTTTCAATTTTATCTAAAATTTCTTCCGAAAGGTCGGGTTTTTCATTATCAAAGGGTAAAATATCGTTAATAGAAAGCTGTGGGCGCCTTATTAAATCGGCAAGGCGAACACCTGTAGAAAGGGGGACAGTTCCCTTTTTCTCAAGCATTTCATTAATTTCGGCAGAGGGGGAAGCAAAGGTGTTTTCAAGCCTTTCAATCTCCCTTTCTTTTATTTCTACGGTGTTTTTAAATTTATTATACCTTTCCTCGCTTATAAGACCAATTTCATAGCCTATGGGGGTAAGTCGTTCATCGGCGTTGTTTTGGCGTAAAATAAGGCGGTATTCCGAGCGAGAGGTCATCATTCTGTATGGGTCGGCACAGCCCTTTGTAACCAAATCATCAATAAGTGTGCCAATGTAGGAGCTTGAACGGGTAAGGTGGAAAAGCTCCTCGCCTTTTGCGAATTTTGCGGCGTTTATACCCGCTATAAGCCCTTGTGCTGCGGCCTCCTCATATCCTGATGAGCCGTTAAACTGACCCGCACCAAATAAACCCTTATGATTTTTAACCTCAAGAGTTGGGAAAAGGGCAAGAGGGTCAACACAGTCGTACTCAATAGCGTATGCAGGGCGCATAATTTCAACCTTTTCAAGACCCTCAATAGTGCGGTAAAATTCAAGCTGAACCTCTTCAGGCAGGGATGATGACATTCCCTGCAAATACATTTCTTCGGTGTTTTTTCCGCAAGGCTCAATAAAAAGCTGATGGCGTTTTTTATCGGCAAAGCGAACTATTTTATCTTCAATACTTGGGCAATAACGGGGTCCTACACCCTCAATAACACCTCCGTAAAGGGGTGAGCGGTCAAGATTATTTAAAATAACCTCTTTTGTTTTGTCGTTTGTATAGGCAATGTGGCAGGAAACTGTGTTTTCGGGCGGATTTTCATTCTCAAAGCTAAAGGGAATGATTTTTTCATCGCCGTCCTGCCTTTCAAGATTTTCAAAATTTATACTGCTGCGAAGAACTCTGGCGGGGGTACCTGTTTTAAATCTTCTAAGGGGCAGACCTAGCTTTAAAAGTGACTCGGAAAGGGTAGTGGCGGCAAAGGTGCCGTCGGGACCGCCGTCGTAATTAACCTCGCCAACAAAAATTTTGCCCTTTAAAAAGGTGCCGGTTGCCAAAACAACGCTCTTTGCTACAAAAACTGCGCCAAGAGAGGTGGTAAGCGAGTAGCCCTCTTCACATTTTTCCAAGGATACAATTTCTGCCTGTCTTACCAGCAGATTTTGCTGTTTTTCCATTGTGTGCTTCATATATGCCGAATAATCACGCCTGTCTATTTGTGCGCGAAGACTGTGAACGGCGGGGCCTTTACCACGGTTTAGCATACGGCTTTGAAGGGTGTTTGCATCGGCAGCTTTACCCATTTCTCCGCCGAGAGCATCAATTTCTCTAACCAAATGACCCTTTGCGGTACCGCCTATGGACGGGTTACAGGGCATATTGCCTACCCAGTCTAAATTTATTGTAAAGCAAACTGTTTTTGCGCCAAGACGTGCGGCGGCAAGTGCGGCTTCAATACCTGCGTGACCCGCGCCGATAACTGCAACGTCTATTTTGTCTGCCAGATATGTTTTCAACAAAATCTTCCTTTCAAAAGGGGTTATTTACCTACGCAGAAGTTGCGGAAAACCTCATCTGCAACTTCATTTGTTATTCTCTTTCCGTCAAGCTCTAAAAGGGCGGCTAGCGCATCATCAATTAAAATGCCTACCGCATCAAGCGTTACCGAGCTTTCAAGGGCTAAAATAGCTTCATTTACCGAATTTTTTGCTCTTTGCACCGTTTGATACTGCCTTTCATTAGAAAGCATTTCGGCATTTGGGTCTAGCTCGTTTAGCTTTAAAAGCTTGGTAATTTGTTCTACAAGCTCCTTTTCGCCCTCACCCGTAAGGGCGGAAATTTTAACAAAGGGTAGACCTAGCGTTTCATAGTATTCTTCCTTTGCCGAATTTAAGTCATTTTTATTCAAAACAAGCAGAGTAGGCTTGTTTTTTGTTTTTTCAATAAGGGCTTTATCATCACTGGTGGCGGGGACAGAGGTATCAAAAACGGCAAGGCATAAATCTGCCGTTTCAAGCCTTAAAATAGCCTGTTCAATGCCTATTTGCTCAACCTCATCAGTTGTTTCGTGAATACCTGCGGTATCCGCTAGAAGTAGTGTATAATCTCCGACTTTTGCGGTTTGTTCCACAACATCTCGTGTTGTGCCTGCAATAGAAGTTACTATGGAACGCTTGGTTTTAGAAAGCAAATTCATAAGTGTGGATTTGCCTGCATTCGGGCTGCCGACAATAACGGTATTTATGCCTTCAATAATGAGCTTACCCTTATCATAATCGCTTACAAGCGTTTCTAAATCAGTGTAAATTTCCTTTAGAGAAACCAAAAAATCATCTTCGCTGATGCAGAGTGTTTCATCCTCAGGAAAATCTGAATAAACCGAAATTTCGCTAACCAGATAAAGAAGCTTATCGGTCATATTTTTAATTTTTTTAGAAAGTGCGCCCTCTTTATTTTTGGTGGCAATATTAAGCGCTCTGTCACTTTTAGCCGATATTAAATTCATAACCGATTCGGCTTCGGTGAGGCTCATTTTACCGTTTAAAAAGGCTCTTTTGGTGAATTCTCCGCCCTCGGCGAGTCTTGCGCCCGCATTTATAACCGACCTTAAAACTCTGCGAATAAGGTGTGTACCGCCGTGAACCGAGATTTCTACGGTGTCCTCACCCGTATAGCTTTTAGGAGCGCGAAAAACCAAAGCAACTGCATCATCCAACAACTCTTCGCCATCATAAACCTTGCCAAAAGCGGCGGTATAGCCCTGCATTTTGCTTAAATCTTTATTATTTTTGGATTTGAATACCGTTTTTGCAATTTCAAAGGCATCATCACCCGAAATTCTTACCGTTGAAACACCGCCTTCGCCCAGCGGGGTGGAAATTGCGGTTATTGTATCAGTTTGCAATACTTTTCACCTACTTTGTGCTGTATTAAGGGGTTATTTACCTACTATTTTGTTTGCAAGCTCGGTAAGCTCTTCCTTATTATAAAATTCAATTGTTATGGTGCCCCTGCCGTTTTTACCGGGTTTAATTACGGCTTTGCGGTGGGTTTCATTTTTAAGAGCAAGCTCTACTTCACGGTAGAAGCTATCCTGCTTTACTGTCGGTTTTTCTGCTTTTGGCTTGGCGGCGGCTTTAGCCATTGCTTCAATCTGGCGTACTGATGCGCCCTCAACCGCTGCAATAAAGGCTTCTTGCTGAAGTGTAACATCATTAAAGGATAAAAGCGCGCGGGCATGACCTGCCGAAATTCTGCCTTCCGAAAGGGCGTTTAACATATCATCGGGCAGATTAAGCAGTCTGAGTGCGTTTGTAACGGCAGAACGAGATTTACCAACTCTTTCGGCAACCTGTTCTTGAGTAAGCTCAAATTCCTTCAAAAGTCGGGAGTAGCCTTTAGCTTCCTCAACGGGATTTAGGTCCATACGTTGCAGATTTTCAATAAGGGCAAGCTCCATTGTTTCTTTATCGTCAAGCGATTTGATAATAACGGGAACGGTGGTAAGACCGGCTATTCTTGAGGCTCTCCAACGTCTTTCGCCCGCTACAATTTGGTATGTACCGCCTATCATTGGGCGCACCACTATTGGCTGCAAAAGACCGTGTGTGCTTATGCTTTCGGCAAGCTCCTGCAAAGCCTGTTCATCAAAATGAATACGGGGTTGGTCTTTATTAGGCTCAATTTCAGAGAGTCTGAGCTCTGCGGTTAGGTTATTATCGGTAGCGTTTTCGTTCATAAGGGAGTCAAGACCCCTGCCAAGACCTTTTTTTACTGCCATTTTTATTTCTCCTTACTTATTACGTTTAATAAATTCTGTTGCCAAATCGTTATAGCAGATGGCGCCCTTAGAGCGTTTATCATAATACTGAATGGGCAAACCAAAGCTTGGAGCTTCGGAAAGGCGAACGGAACGGGTGATTACGGTGTTATAAAGCTTTTTGCCAAAGAATTTTTTAATTTCGTTTACAACCTGTTGTGTTAAGTTAAGTCTGCCATCAAACATTGTGAGCAAAACGCCCTCAATCTCCAAGGTGGGATTATAAAGTCGTTTTATTTGGCGCATGGTTGACATAAGCTGTGACAGACCCTCAAGAGCGAAGTATTCGCACTGAATTGGCACCAAAAAGGTATCTGTTGCAACCAGCGCATTAAGTGTAATAAGGCCTAGCGATGGCGGGCAATCTAAAAGTATGTAGTCATAACTTTCTCTGACCGATGCAAGAGCGTTTTTTAGCTTGGCTTCGCGGTTTTCCATAGTAGAAAGCTCAATTTCGGCACCCGCTAAATCCATTGTAGAGGGGATGATATCCACACCTTTAAACTCGGTTTTTTTAATTACCGTTTCGGCAGGTTTATCTCCCGTTATAAGGTGGTAGGATGAAAAAACGGTTTCTCTTTTATTTATTCCAAAGCCGCTTGTGGTGTTGCCTTGCGGGTCAATATCCACGATAAGCACCTTTTTGCCCTGCATACCAAGACCTGCGGTAAGATTAACGGCGGTTGTTGTTTTACCAACGCCGCCCTTTTGATTTACAATAGCAACAATTTTGCCCAAAATGGCATCCTCCTTTTGAAAAATGTATGAAAAAGGGTGAAAAACCCCTAAAAATTGTCCTTGATACCTATTATAACACAAAATTTTCAAAAGATAAACACTAAATAGCAAATATTTTTAAAATGTTTCACGTGAAACACGGTCGCAGACCGTTTTATTACGAATAGGGTTTAATTATCGCCATAGTTTCGGTCCGCGTCCGTATGGTTTGCTATTTTAAGGCGGTTTACTACGCGTGGCGTTTGATCCAATTACGAATAGGTATTTATTATCACCATAATTTCATTCCGCGTCTGTATAGTTTAGTGTTTTAAGGTGGTTTTTGGCAAACGTGTTTTTGTTTGTATAATTGCCGAATTTAGTGCAATGATAATCAAAAGGGGGATTTTTATGGAAATTCTTTTAGACTGCATTAAGGCGTTTATTGTAGGAGGAGTTTTTTGCGTTATCGGTCAGATTTTAATAGACCGTACCAAGCTAACACCTGCGCGAATATTGGTGGGATATGTTGTAAGCGGTGTAATTCTTACTGCGGTGGGAATTTATGATTATCTTGTGGATTTTGCGGGGGCGGGGGCAACTGTTCCGCTAACGGGTTTTGGCTACTCGCTTGCCAAGGGGGTAGAAAAAGCGGTGACCGATTACGGACTTATTGGTGCTTTAAGCGGTGGTCTTTCCGCAACCTCTGCAGGAATTGCGGCGGCGATTTTCTTTGGACTTTTAGCCGCCCTTGTTTCTAAAAAGGGGAAAAATATGAACTGATATTTTTCAGGAACGACACTTGAGGTCGTTTCCTACATAGAATTGAAAACAAAATGATAAGCACGATGTTTCACATGAAACATCGTGCTTATTGGCTATGGTGCAATTTGGTCAAACGTTAGGCGGAGTAAACCACCTTAAAACAGAAAACTGTATGGACGCGGAGTGAAACTATGGCGGTGATTAAACCTTATTCGTAATTGGATCAAACGCCACGCGGAGTAAACCGCCTTAAAACAGAAAACTGTATGGACGCGGGGTAAGTCTATGCCATACACGCAAACGACGGCGTAATTGGTCAAACGCCACGCGTTTTGTAACCGCCTTATAAACACAAATTTTCCGGACGCGGAACGAGATTATAACGATAATAAAAACCTAATCGTAATTGGATCAAACGTCACACGTTTGTTAATCGAAGGCGAAGCCGTGGTGCCCGTTGGTTTTAAGGGTGTTTCCGTTTTCGGTAAACCACATAACGCTAAATGGCTTTAGTGGGTTATCAAAGGAAGAAAGCTCACCGATTAAGGCGGGGGGAAGTCTGATTTCAACCTTTTCGCAGTTTGTTTCTGATAATAAATTTGAAATGGCTTGAAATAGCTTTTCGGAGGCGCCTTTTTCACAAAGCGCTTCCTTTACAAGAAATAGATTATCCCTTATTTCATAAACAAAACCGAAATCTTTGCCTTTAACGGCAATACCGCCATCTGCCGCGGCGACCAGCATATCCTTGCTAAACTCCACAAAGGGTTGGTTTAACCCCTTTAAAAGGTCTTGACGGAGAGAATACCATTCGCTTAAATCGGAGGCTTCTGTTGAAATGCCCCTTGCAGGATAGCGGTTTATAAGCTCTGCCGACTCCATACATACTTTGCATACGTTAAAATAGGGCAAGAAGTTGGATTTTGCATAAAAATCAAAGAGTGGTGGGTTGGCCGGTTTTAAAAAAATCCCCTTTTTGTTATCCTTTACTGCTTCTGCCTTGGCTTTTTCTAAAAGTCTGCCCATAATGCCCTTGCCACGATAGCTTGGGTGGGTACACGCCGCATAAAGATAATAGTAGTCATCTTTTTTACCGTTATCTACTATTTTTGCATCCATTAAATATAGCATTGCTATGGGTTGACCCAATTCGTTATATTCTGAGAGCATTTTTGCCTTTGAAAAGACCTTTTCAAAAATCAGTTCGGCATCTTCTGCAGTATCTTCGGTAAAGCAGAGCAGATAAAGTTGTTTGTGTTGGGTATAGTCGGTCATATTTACAGTTCCTTAATAACGTATTTTTTAAGCAGAATATCGGGGTGGTAGGAGAGCTTTGCCTTGCGAAGTCCCTCCAGTCCCATATCGTCCTCTCTGTTTACATATTCAAAATCGGGGAGGTCGTTTGCAATAAACTCTCGGTTGATTACCGAATATGCGGTTCTATATTCAGGCAACGCCTTTTCCGAATGAATGTCAAAGACCTTATCGTTAATGGGGCTGCCAAAGGTAAAGGCTATAATCTCGCCATCTACCCTTATTAAGCCGCCTCGAAGACCGAGCTCTTTCATATGGGGAAAATATTCCTTTATTGCTTGGTTTTCAACCTCAATGCTTTTGGGGTCATCGGTAAGTTTTTTCATTTCATTTGTCCATTTATCTGCCATTTTAAACAGGTCGGGCAGCACTTCGGGGGTTATGCTCTCATAGCTCCAGTTGTGCGCCTTACTAAATGCCGATATATGATTTCGCTTAGAGTGAAACTTTTTACCGCTTAAATTTTTAAGCTTTTCTGTTAAATAGAGGTATTCAAAGTCATCTCGTGACTCCTCTTGTGAAAATTCTTCACAAAATATCTTGTTGAAGTCATCTAACCGCTTACCCTCTGCCGCTAAAAACACAAGCGGAATATTTAAAGCCTTGGTATACTCTTTTAAAATATTAACTGCCCTTTCCATATTGGCGGCAAAGGGAAGCAGAAAAATAAGCTTCTCCTCACCTAGGGAAACAAACATCATATCCTCAAAAAAAGCCACCTTTTGATGATAGTAGTTTTTCCATATGAGCAGAGTCATTGGTGTGATTTCGCAAGAAAAGGCATCATTTGAAAAGGGTGCCAAAAACTCTGCAATTTTAGAATAATTTGAAATATCGGGTTTTTTAAAATCTAAAGCTTTTAATGTGCCAAGCATAATAACTCCGTTTTTTATTTATTATTTGCAAAAGTTAGCATTATATAAATTAAACGGATGTTGCCATCCGTTTAATCAGATACTATTTAGTAGTTTCTTTTGTTTTAAGCAGCTCGCGAATATCCTTTAAAATATCGTCGGTTGTTTCAACAGGTGCTGCAGGAGCTTCTTCGGCTACTGCCTCTTCCTCGCCCTTCTTAGCTAATTTTTTGCTCCAACCGCTAACGGCAGCAACAAGCTTAACCATACAGAAAATTACAAGGGCCATAATTAAGAAATTAATAACGCCTGTAACAAAAGCGCCGTAGTTAATGGAGTTTTCTACAACCGTAACGGCACCGGTGGTGGCATCGGTAACCTCTTTAGTGCCGATAACCCACTTCATATCGCTGAAATCAACACCGCCGAAAAGGCCTAAAATAGGGGAAATAATATCATTGGTAAAGCTGGTAACAAGGTCTTTAAAGGAAAGACCGATAATAGAACCTACTGCCATATCCATAACGTTACCTTTTGTTATGAATTCCTTAAATTCGCCAAAAAACTTTTTCATTTTTAAAGCCTCCTAAAAGATTATAATTTATATTAACATAAAATAATAAAATTAACAACAAAAATCGACTAAAGAAACTGTTTTTCGTATAAATCTAAAAGTTCTTTTAAAAGTTTTTCTTTATTTTGCTTATCAAGAAGTCTATAATAGGAAAGCACCAATGCCTCATCCTTTTTAACATCCTTAAGCTTATGAATATCAGAAGTGATTGCCGAGGGGTCGTTTAAAACGCGTGGCATACCGTAAACAGGCTCCTCATGTCCGTAAAGAAGAAAATGCACCGTAACATCAAAAAGTCGAGAGAGCCTTTTAATGTTTTCAAGGGAGGGAACAATATCTCTTTCATAATAAGCGTAGGTGGAACGCTTTACCTTAATAATTTTGGCAACCTCATCTTGAGTGAGGCGGTGCGCCTTGCGAAGCTCAAGAAGATTGCGACCCAAAACAGATCTTACTTCTTTATCCTGATTTGCGTTTTTTCTGGTTGGCATAGCTTAAATTCATTCCTTTATTTATATTTTATTTTAGTAAATGCTCTTGACTGATGGTGTAAAAATTGGTATAATCTTAAATGCTGACTGTATAATTGCTGATGTGGCTCAATGGCAGAGCGGCTCACTCGTAATGAGCAGGTTGTCGGTTCAATTCCGATCATCAGCTCCAAAAATCCCGTTCACTTAAGGTGGGCGGGATTTTTACTTCTTGATAGCACGCCCGATTTAAAAAGACCCCTTGTGTAATCGGCGCCGTTATTGTGTTTGCCCTTTAAAAAGGAGGTTGCAACATTAAAGGCTTCCTCAGGACCTTCAAGCGTGAAGTGTAAAAATCCAAAATCGGCGTTAATTTTAAAAATACTGTCCGAAACATCGGTAATTTTGCAGTTTAAAAGGGTGGAAAAACCGTTTTCGCAAATAACGGGAAAGCTTTGCTTTTTGCGGTCGGTAAGGGTGCATCTGCCGTTTGATTTTTCTTTACAGCCAACGCCGTTTTTTACGGGGCAATTGCGGGTTATCATAAGAGGTTGCCTGCCGTAGCAAAATGAATATGTTTTAAGACGATTTGTTTCGCCCAAAGCGGAAATTTCGCTAAAGCTAAGCTCTGGAGAAATCACCGCATCAAAAATCTTTAAAGCTTCAGCAGCCTCAAGGGCGTTAGTATTAAACAAATTAAGTGAAAAACCGCCCATTATTTTAAAGCCTTGTTCAGAAGCTAAGGCAATATGCGAAAGATTGTGGCAAATAACATTGGTTATGCCCTTTTGCTTAATATTTGCCAAAATATCTGAGGTGTAGCCGTCAGACGGGGTAGCCCGCGGAAGCTCGGCGTATACGTTAGGTAGATTTTTTATTTTGTTTAAAATGCCGTCATCTTTACCTTTAATGTAAAGCTCGGCAGGGAGAGAAAAGCCTTGAAGCTCGGGCAAAATTTCTGCGCAACCCTCAAGCTGCTTTAAATTTGCAAACCGAATAAAAAATCCGCCGATTTTTTTATTGGTGGAAGCTTTGTTTTCTATTTTTACGGGGGTTAATCCGCCGTTGTTTTTTATGCGCTTTTCATTAAGTAATAAAACGGCGTTCTGGCGAAGCCTGTTTAACGCCGAAATCGGCAGCATAAGACCCTTTTCAATATTGGCGGTAATATTTTCGGCAAAGTAACAGGTACCGCCAAGCTTTTTAAGGGCGGTTTCAGCCTTTTCATAGGTTAAAGGCGCGTTTATTGCCTGCTCGGGTAAATCGCCCGAAACCAAAACCTCTGCTCGGTCTGCGCTTGCCAAAAGTGTGGATGGCTTGCCGCTTTGAACGGTGAGGGTTAGGCTGAGGGGGATTTTTTGAAGCTCATTTCTATAAAGACCGTGTATTTTTTTAAGGGCGTCGGCGGTGAGCTGTTTATCATATTCCGAACGAACGCCAAACATATTTTTGCCAAAATTTTCGGTGTAGTAGCCATCTGTAAATCCGTCGCGGGAGAAAACCTGCTCTAAAAGCGAAAGAATATTCGGCTCTACTGCGCCGAAATCTACCATTTGCCTTATGGCGGTTACGGCAGATGCAACATATTCGGGGCGTTTCATTCTGCCCTCTATTTTAAATGAGGATACCCCCATTTCGGTAAGCTCGTTTAAATAATTTATAAGGCTTAAATCCTTAAGGCTTAAATCGTAGCCTGTGCCGCCCTTAGCGGAAAATGGAAGTCGGCAGGTGCCTGCGCAAAGACCGCGGTTAGCGCTTCTTCCACCCAAAAAGGCACTGAAGTAGCACTGACCCGAAAGGCACATACATAAAGCGCCGTGAACAAAAACCTCTACTTCTATATCAAGCTCCTTTGCCGTTTTGCAAAGGTCCTTAAGCTCGGTCTTGGTTAGCTCCCTTGCGGGGACAACACGGCTGAAGCCCATTTTTTTAAGAATTTTTAAGGCGGCGGGAGAATGAACCGACATTTGGGTAGATGCGTGTAGGGTGGCGGTTGGAAAATGCTTTTTTATAAGCCGCGCCAATCCAATATCCTGAACTATTATGGCATCTATCGAAGCGTTTACCGCCTCACAAACAAGCTCTAAAGCATCGTTAATTTCGCTATCCTTAATAACGGTGTTAAGGGTAAGGTAGCATTTTACATTATTAAGGTGGGCGTACTCGATAGCCTGTTTTAGCGTTTCTCCGCTAAAATTGTCTGCGTTGCGCCTTGCGTTAAACCTGTCAGACCCAAAGTAAACTGCATCTGCCCCCGTTCTTACGGCGGCTATAAGCATTTCGCCGTTGCCTACGGGCGCTAAAATCTCAGTTTTCATAGGCTATACTACTTCCTTAGCGCCGATGCTGTTAAGGTAATCCCAAATGGCGGTAGTATCATTACAAACTACAAGAATAATGAAGTTTTCTACCTCTGCCAAAACACGGTTTTGAACCTTATTAAATTCCTTTTCTATGGTTGATTTAAAGGAAGTGTGCTGATTTGTTAAATAGTGCGATATACCCGAAATAGCCGCCTTGCGTTGCTCTTTATTAATAACTTCAAAGCAGGCAATAGTATCTGCCGAATCGGCGTTGGCACTTACCATAACGTCAAAGCGTTTAACGTTAGCATCGCTGAACACAAAGTATGAGGGCAGTGAGCTTCCCGAAAGGCTTTTCATTTCAGAAAAGGGGGTAAGCTCTAAAAACTTTTCGGAAAAATCTTTAACAGAATATTCCGATTTGGCACTGCACCCAAAAAGCGTAACAGTTAATATTAATGTAAGCAATAAGCAAATTAACCTTTTAATAGAGTTTTTTTGCATAAAGTAGCTCCTTAAAATTTGTAATTGAAGTTGTGAGAATATTATACTTCAAAAATGTTATAAAGTAAAGAGAATTTTGAGAAATAACACTTAAAATTTACAATTTTTTTGTATTTTTGACAAAGAAAAAAACTTTTTATTGATAGCCTGTACCCTGTTTGCCAATTTTTTGGAATTTTTTATGACTTGATTTTTTGTATTTGTAAAAAAGGGAAAAATAAATAATATTTTTTGATTATTTCGGATAATTTTGTATTAGTCGCACAAAAGATTAAAATGTGGCAAAATTCGACTTTTTACAAAGAGTAATTAAACTTTTTAACATAGTTATCAACCGTCTGAAAACGATTTCAAGCCATTTGTAGAGGTTATCAAACAAAAAATGTTGATAACTTTGTTTATAACCTTAATAAAAACAGAGGTTTTCAACACTCTTTTTTGGCATATTATTTTGTTTTGCGCAATAAAATAATACTGATTGTATAGAAAAAAAGACTCTATAAATTAAAAAAAACTTGACTTCTGTACACTAAAGTATTAAACTAATTTTATTAAGTTTTTAGTGATTAAAATTTATTAAGTTAGGAGAAAAGTATCAATGGCATTAAAAAATGAATATTTACTTAAGGTATATGAGGGCGTTAAGCAAAGAGATGCTTCTGAGCCTGAATTTCTTCAAGCAGTACTTGAAGTGTTAGAATCCTTGGAGCCTGTTGTAGAGCAGGATTCCAGAATTGAAAAATGGGGAATTATGGAAAGAATAGTTGAGCCCGAAAGAATGATTTCTTTCCGTGTTTCTTGGGTAGATGATAACGGCAAGGTTCACGTAAACCGCGGTTACAGAGTTCAGTTTAACTCTGCTATTGGTCCTTACAAGGGCGGTCTTCGTTTACATCCTTCTGTTAACTCTTCAGTTATTAAGTTCTTAGGCTTTGAGCAGACCTTTAAAAACAGCCTTACCGGTCTTCCTATGGGCGGCGGTAAGGGTGGTTCCGACTTCGACCCACGCGGCAAGAGTGATAATGAGATTATGCGCTTCTGCCAGAGCTTTATGACCGAGCTTGCTAAGCACATTGGTCCCGATACCGACGTTCCTGCAGGTGATATCGGCGTTGGCGCACGTGAGGTTGGCTATCTCTTTGGTCAGTATAAAAGACTTCGTAACGAGTTCACCGGCGTTTTAACAGGTAAGGGTCTTTCCTTCGGCGGTTCACTTATCCGCCCCGAAGCTACCGGCTTTGGCGCCGTTTACTATGCAGCAGAAATGCTTAAATCCTTTGGTGAGGAGATTAAGGGTAAAACCTTTGCAGTTTCCGGTTTTGGTAACGTTGCTTGGGGTACCGTTAAAAAGATTACCGAGCTTGGCGGTAAGGTAGTTGCAATTTCCGGTCCTGACGGATATGTATATGATAAAGACGGTATCAACACCGAAGAAAAAATCAACTATATGCTTGAAATGCGTTCTTCCGGTCACGATATGGTTAAAGATTATGCAGATAAATTCGGTGTAGAGTACTTTGCAGGCGAGAAGCCTTGGGGTGTTAAGGTTGACGTTGTTATGCCTTGCGCAACCCAGAACGAAGTAAACCTTGAGGATGCTAAGAAAATTGTTGCTAACGGCGTTAAATACTATGTTGAAGTTTCAAATATGCCTACAACTGCCGATGCAGTAGCATACTTTAAAGAAAAGGGCGTTGTTGTTGCTCCTTCTAAGGCAGTTAACGCAGGCGGCGTTGCAGTATCCGGCTTAGAGATGAGCCAGAACTCAATGCGTTACAGCTGGACCGCAGAAGAGGTTGATGCAAAGCTTCAGCAGATTATGAAAAATATCTACGAAACCTCTTATGCAGCAGCAAAGAAATACGGTATGGAAGGCGACCTTATTGCAGGCGCTAACATTGCCGGCTTTGAAAAGGTAAAAGAAGCTATGCTCGCACAGGGCGTTGCATACTAATTTTAAAATAGGTACACAAAAAAGGGTAAGCGATTTGCTTACCCTTTTTTAAATGATTATTATTCGTTATAATTCGTTAATTGCAGCTTTAAGAGCATCTACTCGGTCGGTTTTCTCCCAAGGCAGGTCCAAATCGGTTCTGCCAACATGACCGTAAGCGGCGGTCTGGCGGTAGATTGGTCTGCGAAGGTCTAAATCGCGTATAATTGCAAGTGGGCGAAGGTCAAATACCTTGTTTACTGCCTTTGCAATATGCTCATCATCTACAACACCTGTACCTGCGGTATCAACCATTACAGATACGGGCTTTGCAACGCCGATTGCGTATGCAAGCTGAACCTCTGCGCGTTTTGCAATACCTGCTGCAACAATGTTTTTAGCAACGTAACGAGCGGCATATGCGGCAGAGCGGTCTACCTTTGTGGGGTCCTTGCCCGAAAAAGCGCCGCCGCCGTGCTTAGCGTAGCCGCCGTAGGTGTCTACAATAATTTTTCTGCCTGTAAGACCTGTATCACCCTGAGGACCGCCGATAACAAAGCGTCCTGTGGGATTGATGAAGATTTTTGTAGTATCGTCAAAAAGCTCATCCTTAAGCTCGGCTTTAATAACCTTTTCTAAAATATCAGAGCGGAGCTGCTCAATGCTTACCTTGTCGGAATGCTGTGAGGACACAACAACGGTATCAATATGTACGGGTTTGCCGTCTTCATATTCAACAGTAACCTGAGTTTTACCGTCGGCACGGAGATAGCTAAGCTCGCCCGATTTACGAACGGCGGTGAGTCTTTTTGCCAAACGGTGCGCAAGTGCGATGGGAAGCGGCATAAGCTCGGGAGTTTCATCTGAGGCAAAGCCAAACATCATACCCTGATCGCCTGCGCCGTGTAAATTAAGCTCGTCATTCTCGCCCTGCTTTTGCTCTAAGGATTTATCAACGCCAAGAGCAATATCAGGGGACTGCTTATCAAGCGCAACCATAACTGCGCAGGTGTTGCCGTCAAAGCCCTTTTCGGCGCTGTCGTAGCCAATATCGCAAACAACCTCACGAACGATTTTGGCAATATCAACGTTTGCTTTGGTGGTGATTTCACCCATAACGGTTACAACGCCTGTGGTGCAAAAGGTTTCACAAGCAACACGGGAGTCGGGGTCCTGCTCCAACATAGCATCCAGAATGGCGTCGGAAATATTGTCGCTGATTTTATCGGGATGACCTTCGGTCACCGATTCGGATGTAAAAAGCCACTTAGACATAATTTTTTCTCCTTTATAAAAATTGTATAATTTTAAAGATAATACCTCTACTTTTTACTTCTTACCTATTACTTATTACTTCAAAAAACCCTGCCCGTGATGAGGGCAGGGTTTTTTAGCCTCATCTTTCGGTAAAACCGCAGGATTTAGCACCTTGCTTTAACACAGGTTGCCGGGCATCACAGGGCCTGTCCCTCCGCCACTCTTGATAAGGGTATTAACTTTTTAACATACTATATTGTAACATAAAGTATAAAAATGTCAATAGTAATTTATTTATAAGTTTTTTTGGAAATTTTTTATTATTTTAGTACGGTGCCATCCCACCCTGCAATAAACTGCGCAAGCAGAGTGATATCGTCTATGTTAGTTAGACTGTCGGCGGTTAAATCGAGTGCGTCTTTATCACATTCAACCTCCCACCCTGCAACCGCTTGTGCAAGTATTGCAAGGTCTAAAAGATTAACGCTGTTATCATTATTTATATCGCCCGCCTTTAGGTTTACCACCAAAACGGTAAAGGTTGCCACTCTGCCCTCATAGGCTACGGTGATGGTTTTTTCGCCCGCGGTAGAGGAGTCAAATCCTGAAATGGTAAAGCCCTCGGTTATGATTTTTTCGGTATTGTCACTGTATTTCAGGGCAATTTTCAGTCCGTTTTGATTAAACGGGGTGGAAAGGCGGTAGTGTGTTTTGGTTGGCAGAGCCGAAATTTCTATACCCTTTAGCGTTACGGCAGTATTGCTTTTCCATACGGCGTAAAGTGTTGCCGAGTTAATTTCTTCGTTTCCGTTTGGAAAAAGGACTGCGGGGGTAAAGGGGTTGTTCGGGTTTAAAATAATCTCGCCGTTTCTCACGGCAGACCAACCTAAAAATTGGTAGCCATCCCTTTGAAGGCCGAAGCTTTCGGGGCTTGCAAGACCTTCTTTATACTCTACACCAAACAAAAAGTCTTGAACAAAGGGGGTGTTATCACTTGTTTTGGTGATGCTTTCATCATTGCTAAGGGTGTAATCGGGTGGGATTTCGGTTTCGGTTTTGGTTGTCCAGTTTTCCGAAATAACGCACCAACCCGTTACCGAGTTGTAGGTGGTTTTACCCCAAAGGTAGGTGCCGTTTGCATCGGTTTTGGTTTCGGTAACGGTGAAAACCGTACCCTTTGGCAGGGCGGCAACCTTATTAAAGCTTGTCCCCGCACCGCTTCGCATATTAATTCCCTTAGGGTCCGAAACGGTGTATTCTGTAATCGTTTGAGTGGGCAGATTTAATTTTCCGCCGTTTGCATTGTAGCTTAGGTGTAAAATGCCATTTTCAGAAAGGGTATTTTCTGTAAAGTGGGCTATGTAGCCGTATTCAACGTAATCTCTTTCGGCAAGCTCCATTTTAAGGTGGGCTTCAAGATTTGCTTTTGTGGTGGTGCGGTTCCATTTTATTGTGCTTGCGCCGTCAAAATTGCAGTCGGTAAAATAAACTGTGTCACCAACAATTGCTGTTACAAAAATTGAGTGATTGGAGTTTTTGGTTGCTGAGGTTCGGTAGCGTAAAACGTCACCCGGTACAAGCTTATCAATTGCCGTTTCGGTGGCGGTGGAATTGTAACGAACCCAGCCCTTGCCCGCGCCGTTTGCAAAATCCGTGCCCCATATGTAAAAGGAAAGCCATCTTGCATAGCCGTGACATTCCCAACCAACAACGGTACCGTTTACCTTCCATTCGTATTGTCTGCTGCCATCGGGGTATAATTTTTTAACCTCCTCTAATTTTTCGTTAAAGGAGGAGGTGGTGTAGGTGGCGGCAGCTGCGGGTATGGAAAGGCTTAAAAACAACGCCACACAAATAAAAACCGAAGTAAGTTTGAGAAAAGTTTTTTTCATTGCTCTAAGAAGCCTCGCTTTTTGTGGCTAAAGATTTTTAATTTTGTAGGAAAGCTTCATAAGACTGTCGCCCAAATGCACGTTTTCAACGGCAACTTCAGGGTGATTAAGGGCTAAATCGTAGTGCGAGAAGTTCCAAAAGCCTTTTATGTTAAGGTGAATGAGGGTGTTGCAAATTTCGCTTGATGCTTCCTCAGGAATACAAAGAATAGCGCAATCGGGCAGATTTTCGCGGCAAAACTCATCTAAATCATCAATATGGCGAATGGGAAGACCCTTTATTATTTGACCCTTTAAGGCTTCTTTTTTATCAAAAATACCTATAAGCTTAAAGCCCTTGTTTTCAAATGCCATATGACTTGCAATAGCTCGACCCAAGTTACCCGCGCCAATAAGTATGGTGCGGTTTGGCTTGTTTACGCCTAAAATATTACCAATTTCATCTCTAAGCTGTTCAATATGGTAGCCGTAGCCCTGCTGACCGAAACCGCCAAAGCAGTTTAAATCCTGCCTTATTTGACTTGCGGTAAGTCCCATTTTTTCAGAAAGCTCCCGTGATGAAATTCTTTCAATCCCCTGCTTTAAAAGCTCACCCAAAAAGCGGTGATAGCGAGGAAGGCGGTTTATAACAAGCTCTGAAATGCCTTGTGAATTAGTCATATGATTTCTCCCGTTTTAAAATTAATCGTCGTTTAAAAATATTAAATCAATTATATTATATTAAAAAAATGTAATATAGTCAAGTTTAAATGGTTAAACTGCATAGAATTTTGACTCTTTTCGCTTAAAATTAGGGGGTTTTTCGGTTGACAAACCAAAAATAAAATATTATAATAATTAAATATAATAGGCGTCATATAACAATTAGAATAGGAGAGAGAAATTATGGCATTTTATTATTCAGAACCTTCACGCACCTTTAACGAGTATCTTTTGGTACCCGGTTATTCTTCCTCAGAGTGCGTACCCGCAAACGTAAGTCTTAAAACGCCTTTGGTTAGATACAAAAAGGGCGTTGAAGAGTGCCCGCTTAGTATGAATGTTCCTATGACATCTGCTATTATGCAGTCTGTTTCGGGTGATAGACTTGCAATCGCCCTTGCAAGGGAGGGCGGAGTTTCCTTTATTTACGGCTCTCAGAGTATTGAGGATGAAGCCGCTATGGTACGCCGTGTTAAAAACTTTAAAGCAGGCTTTGTTGTAAGCGTTTCAAACATTCGCCCCGACCAAACCCTTGCTGATATTTTAGCACTTAAAGAGAAAAACGGTCATTCCACCGTTGCCGTTACTGAGGACGGTACCGCTACAGGCAAGCTTTTAGGTATTGTAACAGGTCGTGATTACAGAGTAAGCCGTATGTCTGTTGATACCAAGGTATCTGAATTTATGACTCCTCTTGAAAAGCTTATTACCGCACCCGATGGCACAAGTCTTAAAGAGGCTAACAATATTATTTGGGATAACAAACTCAACTCTCTTCCTATTGTAGATAAAAACGGAAATCTTTGCCATTTGGTATTCCGTAAGGACTATGAAAATCATAAGGATAATAAATTAGAGCTTTTAGATGCAGACAAACGCTATGTTGTAGGCGCAGGTATTAACACCCGCGACTATGCCGAGCGTATTCCCGCCCTTGTGGAGGCAGGCGCAGATGTACTTTGCATTGACTCTTCTGAAGGCTTTAGCGAGTGGCAGAAGCTTACCATCGCTTGGGTTCGTGAAAAATACGGCGATTCAGTTAAAATCGGTGCAGGTAACGTTGTAGATGCCGAAGGCTTCCGCTTCCTTGCCGATTGCGGCGCAGACTTTATTAAGGTTGGTATTGGCGGCGGCTCTATTTGTATCACCCGTGAAACAAAGGGTATCGGTCGTGGACAAGCAACCGCCCTTATTGAGGTTTGCAAGGCCAGAGATGAATACTTTAAGGAAACCGGTATTTACGTGCCCGTTGGCTCCGACGGCGGTATTGTTTATGACCATCACTTAACCTTGGCTCTTGCAATGGGTGCAGATTTTGTAATGCTTGGCCGTTACTTCGCCCGCTTTGATGAAAGCCCAACAAATAAGGTTAGCATCGGTGGCACTTATTATAAGGAGTATTGGGGCGAAGGCTCTAACCGCGCAAGAAACTGGCAGAGATATGACCTTGGCGGTGACAAGAAGCTGTCATTTGAAGAGGGTGTTGACTCTTATGTTCCTTACGCAGGTAAGCTTAAGGATAACGTAGCAATCACCTTAAGTAAGGTTCGCTCTACAATGTGTAACTGTGGCGCTCTTACTATTGAGGAGCTTCAGCAAAAGGCTAAAATCACACTTGTTTCTGCAACAAGTATTGTTGAGGGCGGCGCACACGACGTTATTCAAAAGGATACAGCCGCAAACGTAATTAAATAGAATTTTTAGGAAGATTTTATATAGGGTACAAAGCCCAAAAAACCGAGAGTCGCAGTTTTGCGACTCTCGGTTTTTTATAGTTTATAGTTTACGTTTGCCTTGCGGCAAAACTATCAGATGCTAACGCATCACTATAATGATTGTTGTTAATCGAAACGCTTGAAAGCGCTTTGACTAACCATAACCATTATCGGTGACCTTGTCGTGTTTTTTAAAACTACAACTTGCAAATAACAACGCAGTAAACGTTTGCGCAGCAAAATGATAGTTATAAGTTTATAGTTTATTTTTAATCTCGTTCCAATATTTTTTGTAGCTTTGCTCGTTTTTGTTTTCGCCGTACTCGTAATATCTGCGGTTTTTAATTTCATCGGGCAGGTACTGCTGATTTACAAAGTGATTTGGGTAGCTGTGTGGATATTTGTAAAACTGACCCTTCTTAATAGCGTCCTCGCCATCAAAATGCTTGTTTTGAAGTTGGCGCGGCACCGAAGTGGCAAGTCCCTTTTCAACATCTGCCATCGCGGCGGCGATTGCATCGTGTCCCGAATTTGATTTTGGGCTAATGCTAACCAAAATAACGGCATCGGCAAGGGGCAGTCTGGCTTCGGGAAGTCCCAACATAAGCGCCGAATCTACACACGCCTTTACAATGGGAATTATGTTGGGGTGGGCAAGACCTACGTCTTCACAAGCCGTAACAAGAAGCCGCCTGCAAGCCGACTGTAAATCGCCCGCCGCCAAAAGCCTTGATAAATAATGTAAAGCGGCATCGGGGTCGCTTCCTCGCATTGATTTTTGGTAGGCGGAAATAACATCGTAGTGGTCGTCACCCTCGCGGTCGTACCGCATACCGCTTTGCTCGGTAAGGGTGTCGGCAACTTCATTACTTATTGTAATTTTAGTTTTACCATTTGTAAACTCTCGTTCCCCTGTTAAAAAGCATAGCTCGGTGGAATTAAGCGCCTTTCTAAGGTCACCGCCCGAACCGTAGGATATAATTTTTAGCACCTTATCAGCCAAAATAAGCTCACAGTCATTTTCGCTTGCAAGCGTGTTAAAGGCGCGGGAAATGAAAATTTCAATATCGGCAGGGGCAAGCGGTTTAAATTCAAAAACGGTAGAGCGGCTGAGAATTGCGTTATAAACGTAAAAATAGGGGTTTTCGGTGGTGGATGCAATAAGCGTAATATCGCCGTTTTCTATATATTCAAGCAGAGTTTGCTGCTGCTTTTTGTTAAAATACTGTATCTCATCTAAATAAAGTAAAATGCCGTTTTGATTTTCCAAATCGCTCCTACTGGAGATAATTTGCTTTAAATCGGCGGTAGATGCCGTTGTTGCATTAAGTCGGTAAAGGGTTTTGCCGCTTTTTTTAGCAATAATGTTAGCAACGGTGGTTTTGCCAACGCCCGACGGACCGTAGAATATTAAATTTGGAATTTCACCGCTTTCAATAATTCGGCGTAGAATTTTGCCATCATCAAGCAGATGGTGCTGACCTACAACATTTTCAATTTCGGTTGGGCGAACACGGTCGGCAAGTGGCGTTTTCATCGGCAAAGCCTCCTTTTAAAATACTACCGTTAGATTATAACAGAAAACTACAATAAAATCAACCAACCTAATAAGCTTTTATTATGAATAGGATTATTAGCTTATTAACTCCACGCCCCATAAGGCGGTATTACCTTATGGGGCGTGGATGCCTAATACACTTTATTTATTTTTCGGGATTTTCTAAATTATCCAGCGCATATTTACAGCACTGTAATACTAGTAAATTAAAGGAAATATCATTTTCTGCCGCAATTTGATTAAGCTTTTCAAAAATCGGCTCTGTAAAACGAACAGTGCGTGAAATATTTGCAGATTTAAATTCATTATTAATCTTAAACATACAACCATCTCCTACTATAATAGTATGTTAATAAACATTTTAATTATATAACCAAATATAGTTGCAAAAACGGTTGTACTGTGGTAAAATAAATACTGGTGATTTAAATGAAATGCGAAAACATATTTTGTGTATATCAAAAAAATGATGAATGTATTTTGGAAGAAATTGAGCTTGACATATTAGGTCAATGCCGCGAATGTATTTATGTTGATTTGCCTGATGATATTATTAATGAACAAAAAACAAAAAAATTATTGTCATTTAACTTAGAAAATTAAAAAATGATATAAACGAAACCGACATTAGCGCCTGAACAAAGGCGGCAGAAACAAAGAAAATTAAAACAAAAATCTGCCGTACGCTGTAAAGCTTAAAGTCCTGCTCAATGCGGGGCTTTTTTGTGTCGGGCAGGGCAAGACGGGCAAGGGAAAGCGAAAACCCAAGCGCCTCGCGAGCCGATAAAATAATGCCTATTGATGCAATTACGGCAGAGGGAATTATAATTAAAAGACTGAAAACAATTCCTAAAAGTCCGTGGGCAAAGTAGGCGTATGACATTATCATTCCGTAAACGGCACCCCTGATTGCAAGGGTGGACGGCACCAAAACCGCCCCCACCATACAGGTGCCCGAAAGAAATATAGCCGCCGCATAGGGAAGCTGCTCTAAAAATGAATTAAGTAAAACCGAAATAAAGCCTGAGTTTAACTTATTGTATAATAAATTAAACTCGTTGGAATAATATCCGCTAACGGTGTTTTTGGTTTTAAAAATTAAAACTCCGGCCAAAAAGCCAAGCAAAAGGCTAAATGCCATAAAAATAAGGGAGTTATTTTGATTTATGGCTTCAAAAAGGCTTGTCTTATTGTTTTTAATTTTACTGCTTTTATTTTTCATAACAATTCCTCCGTTTTTAAAATATATGAAGTAGGAAAATATCTTATTACAAAGGAAAAAGAAAAATTTTACAGGTTTAAGGGAATTAATATTTTAAGCCCTCCGTTGGAATACCAACGGAGGGCTTTGTTATAAATTATTAATTTTTACTGATTTAATGTATTATAATCATTAATAACACTTTGTGCGGCGGCTTTGTCGTCTTCGCTTTGAGATTCGGCTACAATCTGCTCTGCTGCAGCTAAAACAGAAATCTCTGTAACATCATCATAAATCACGAATCTTGCACCACCAACAGTTTCAACAACCGTGTAACCGCATACCGCAAGTTCTTTGTCATAATTTTGAACTTCAATTCCTGTAATTACACCTGTGTAAACCAAAACGTTATCTTCAAAGGAGTAACGAATGTCTGTTCCTGTATTAGCATCAAAAGCCACGCCCGCTAAAACCTTTGTATTATCTACATTTTCAAGCTTAAGGTTTGCTTTATTTGTTGCGGCAGTAACAAGGGTTCCGTACTCAACAATTTTTGCGCCTTCTGTAAGATTAAGCTCATTAAAATCTATCTTACTTTTAAAGCGAAGACCTTGCTTATTATTTTCGGTTTCAGTGCGAATATTAAAGGCATAGGTACCATCGGTTATAGTATTCAAATTTTCAAGGTTAGCGTTGGAAATCATTTCAACCTTTATGTTATCAATGCCAACCTGCCAACCGCTGTTGCTTGCTAAAAGCTTAACGGTCACTTCACCCTCAGTAGCATCACTAAAGTCATATTCGTAATGCTCCCAAGCACCTATTGTAGCACTGGAATGATTAAACAATTCGGTTGAAGCAGCGGTTGTTTTAAGGGTGCCCGAACCACTTGCACCTACCTTAAGGTCATAGGATATTTTATATTTATAATTGGGATTATTAGTAAAGTTAAAGGCAACGCCTTTAGAGCTGTTATTGCTTACATATTTTAAATATTTGTTACCAACAACAGGATAACTAGCTTCGCTTTCTTCTACACTTACTAACCTAAGCTCGCTTAGGTCGGCTGCAATATTTTCAACCGAGCCTTCTTCAAAAGCGTTAAAAAATGCGTGACCTTCGGGGGTCGCGGGAGCTGCTGCGCCACCATCAACACTTTTGTCAACAAGCTTAACGTCTTTAATGTCGAAGCTGTAATTGGTTGCTGTAACTCCAGCGTTAAAGTAGGCAGCAAACGAAACTGTTTGTGATTTTTCGTCAGCGGTTTCGCCAGCAGCCATAATTTTAGCGGTTACTTTTGTCCAATTAGCATAAGCGTTTTCCGGTAATTTTTGGTTATGAGTCAAGCTCGTATTATTAACCATAGTTGTATTTGTTTGGTAGTTGAAGTGAGAATAATTAGTTACTGTTTGAGTAGGAAAATCGCCTATAGTCCACTTTGCCTCAAAACCATTACCCACACGGGTTGGATTTTGACCAACATATGCATAAAAGTTACCTGATTTACTCTCTACGATTTTAGTGGTTGTAGAGTCGCCTACCGAATCGGTTGTTTCATATAAAAGAAAAGAAGGTATATAATAAAAATCAGATATAAAATAAGATTTTCCATTGTTGGCCTGTAAACGGAAAGAAAAAGTAAGCTCATACTCTTTTCCGGGAATTAACTCAAAGGTTGTACTACGAATACCTACATTTTTTTCAGCTACTTGACCAACATGCGCATAATAATCTCCGCCCGTTTCCTGTTTAAAGGTAACGGAAGATGCAGTGGAGCTTGTTTTTGTCCACTTTGAAGCTGTACCATTTTCAAAATCAGACTTCATTACAACTGGTTCAGCCACGCTGCTTTCTGTTTCTGCCGAGGCGGCGGTAGTGCCCAAAATACTAAAACAACTGAATATAAGAATAAATGCTAATAAAAGTGATAAAACCTTTTTCATAAATATCCTCCCAACAAATATTAAAATGTTGTCACATAGTCATTATACCATATAATGGATTTGTAATACATTGCAAATACCAACATAAAACAATTGCAAATATCACCTTTGTTGTTATACCCCTTAATTTAAAAGGAGTGTTTTTGGTTTAGCGTTTTTTTAGCCTTTAAGTAGGGGCGATTATTAATCGCCTGAATAAACTAGCAGATAAATTGTAGTTTGAAACGTGTGACGTTTCATCCAATTGCGCCATAGTTTGTATTTAATGCGCAATTTCACTCCGCGCCCGGAAAGAAACAGATAATTTGTAGTTTTGAAATTCCAAATGGAATTTCAAACCGTAGGGGATGGTGCGGGTGTCCGGTGGACACCTCTGCAAAGCAGAAGCACCGACCGAGGCGGCAGCCGAGACCGCGCTCGACATCCCTAAAAACTAGGCGTTCAAACTACAATTTATCTGTGACTATATGGACGCGGAACGAGGCTTGGATATTCGATAATCACCATCCCGTATAAAGCCGGTCTGGGACCGGCCGTATAAAACCGGTCTGGGACCGGTTGACATTATTTTTCATTTATACTATAATAATCGGGTTGTAATTTTATGTAAATCTGGTGATAGCGTGAAAACCTTAAGATTTGTAAAAAAGAATGCCGTTTTTTGCATATCGGCAATGGCGGCTTTAATAACCTGCTTTTTGGTGCCGCCCGATAAAAATTATTTGGGATATTTTGATTTTAAAACCCTTTCCTGCCTGTTTTTAACCTTGGCGGTTGTTTGCGCTTTAAGGAATATTAATTTTTTTACCATTCTTGCCCAAAAGCTTGTAACAATGACAGGTAATTTGCGACTGCTTTTTTTAGTGCTTATAATTATTACCTTCATAGGCTCTATGATTATAGCAAACGATATGGCGCTTATAACCTTTTTGCCGCTTGGCTACTTAGCCCTTTCGGTAACTAAGCTTGAAAAATATATGGCCTACCTTTTTGTGCTTCAGAATATCTCTGCCAATCTTGGCGGAATGCTCACACCATTTGGCAATCCTCAAAATTTGTATTTATATTCCTACTTTAACATTCCAACAAATGAATTCTGCCTGATTATGCTACCGCCATTTTTACTTGCAGTTTTACTTTTGGTGGTTGCCTGCTTACCCATAAAGCCCATAAAATTTTCTATAACCGAGCAGTTTCCCGCAAAGCTTAACCTAAAAAAAGCAACCCTTTACTGTTTGCTGTTTTTAATATCTATTCTTATTGTTTTCAGGGTAATTCCCTTTATTATTGGACTTCTTATTATCCCCGTTATACTTTTTGTTGTCGACCGCGAAAGTCTTAAAATGGTTGATTATCCCCTGCTTGGAACCTTTTTCTTTTTCTTTATATTTGCAGGTAATATGGCAAGGCTTGACGCAGTAAACAATCTTATTTCGGCGCTGCTGCAAAAGGATACCCTGCTTGTATCAATCCTTTCCTGCCAGTTTATAAGCAACGTTCCCTCTGCCATTTTGTTATCACGCTTTACAACCGATTACCCGTCACTTCTTTTAGGGGTAAACATAGGCGGCACAGGAACGCTTATAGCATCCCTTGCAAGTCTTATAACCTTTAACGAGTTCAGAATTTTGCACCCCGAGCAAACGAAAAAATATCTTGGAATTTTCCTTGCCCTAAATGCCGTTTTCTTGGTTGCGCTTACCGCCGCCGCAAAAATTTTAGGCTTTTAAGCTTTTTAACCCCACCCAATTAACACAAAAGAATATATAAATAGCAAAAGCGAGGTGAATTTTCACCTCGCTTTTGTTATCTGTCAAAGAACTTTTCTTGTTTTTCAAGAAAACGTTGCCGTTCAGAATCACTTAAATTATTAAATTTGGTAAGAACTTTTGATATTTTTTTATTTTTTGTCAAACGTTTAACCCGACTCACTTGTATTGGATATGTAAATAAAGTTAGAAAAAACCCGTTTCCAAGAACATCGGCAAAAGCAAACGTTTTGGCAAATTTGAGTACATCTTTTCGATTGGTTTCGTAAGCGTCGGTTAATTTGTAATATTCATTAAAATTGGCTACTTCAAAAAATGAATAAATCATCGGAACTAATTCTAATATGTCAAATTTGTCAAACGTTCCAAAAACATAGTTCTGCAAAGTGATATCCAAACGGTCACCATCCTGTAAACCCTTAATATGATAATTACAACCAACGCGCAGAATCATCTTATCCAGAGAATTCATCAAAAGGCCGGTAGCTTTTTTGGCAAGCTTATCTTTCCAATCATTTTCCTCAATTTCGTTTAAAGCCGATTTTACATCTGCTGTTATTGGAACAAGAGATAGAGAAAACTCATTATCAAAAACTTCTGCTATGATTGAAGAAGAAGTCCTCCCTTCCTCAAATAAAGCCGAAATATAGTAATATCGTTCACCTTGAGAATCAGATATTTTTATTTTGCAGTCATAAATACTTTCTTTTAGAACAAGAGAAATTTTCACCCAATCACCACCTTTGATTTATTATATCACATTCATTTTAAAAAGTAAATCTTGCGGTATATTTCTCCCCGAAACACAGATAATAAAAACCACACGGTGTTTCCAAAATTGGAAATTTTGGAAACTTTAGTGAACCTTGTTACTCGCTTATCGCTCGTAATATACAACACAATTTGTAATTTAAGGAGAAATGTATATATGAAAGCAACAGGAATTGTGAGAAGAATCGAGGCTTGTGTTATATTAACACAAAAGTCGATTAACGTCGCATAAAAACTGGGTTTTCGAGCGGTTTTTGAAGAAAAATTTTTGACGAAAATAGCATATTTTGATCTGTACATAGAAAAAGCGGAGTGAAATCACTCCGCTGAACTTATATGTTTTTGCTTATTACTTCCTTTTGGAGTCGATATGCTTTCACAATAACAACAATGTATGCAACAAATAATGCTATCATAACGAGTGAACAAAACGACATTCCAATTATGCCACCAATATTTTCAGATGTTGAGCATACTGGTATTTCTCTAATTACTTTTGCAAATATTGAAAAGTTTAGTATATTTAATAACAAAATAAGAATCATTATTACTGTAAATGCAGGAGTATGATATGTGTTCCATTCCTGTTTTAATATTGCACTTGAAAATGTGGTTTCTTCGATTTTATCAATGACGCCTTCTACTTTGAGTTCTATCGATGGCGGGGAGTATTTTTTTGTTATTCTATCATATTCTGATTCAATGTAATGGATGTTAACTGTTTTTTCGTTTGGAGAAACAATTGAAAAAGATTTTTTGAGCGTAAACGGATTAAAAGATTTATAACCTTTGTCCAAGCGTATTCCGTCATCATTATCAATAAAGTATATCAAAGGAGAAAAAATCCACTTTACTATGGTTAGTAATAATTTAAGAAATAGATTTTTCGATTTGATTTTAAAATAATCTTCAGCTCGCACATATTCAATATCTAAGTCTAAATTTTCGCAGTCATCAAACTCAATAGTTAAGTCATCACAAAATGTTTGTGTCTTTCTGTTGGTTGTCAATTTAAGATAATCAACAAATTCTTTATTTTCTATATGAAAATGAGTTTTCATAATCAACACTCCAAAAAAGATTTAATTTATTATATCACACAAACCTCAAAAAGTAAATCATCACAGTATAAATCTCCTCAAATTACAGATACTAACATCACGATTTAAAAATTTTTTGTAACGGTAGGGGATGGAACCCCTCCCCTACAATGTATTTTTAAAAGAGGAGATTTTTATAGTGTTTTTGCCAATATCTTAAATTCTCTTGGGGTTATTCCTTTGTAGCGCTTGAAGATTTTTGCAAAATAGCTCAAATCATTAAATCCGTTGCCGAATGCCGCTTCCGTAATGCTCTTATTTTTCATAGTAATATCATAACACGCATGTTCAATGCGTTGCTCATTTACATATTGGGTAATGGTTTGACCTGTAATGTTTTTAAAAATTTTGCAAAGATAATTAAAATTAAGATTAGAAATTTGAGAAAGCTTTTTAGAGTCTATCTCTTCTTTGAAATTCTGATTTATCCAATCAAGTATCAAGCCGACCTTTTCTACTTGCTTGTTTGATTGTGTGCAGCTTGAAGAAAGGGTATAGCCGTTTGAATAAATTTGTGAAATCATAGCGAAAAGAGATGCGTACACAGACAATTCATAGTACGCCTTTGGAGCTCTCATTAAAACAAACAACTCGGTTAAGGTTTTGTAAAGCTCACATTCTTTTGGAATAAGAGGGTTTTTGATACTAACTTGGGAGCTTGTTATTTGAAGAATATAATGCTCGACAATGCTGTTATTTTTTGTCAAAAGCATTTTCAAATCAACAACAATACATTCATAAACGCAATCGGTTGGTTCCCCCCGATGCAGGCAACCACATTCTACAAACAAAATATCGTCTTTGTTGAGGTTAACCTTTGTGTTGTTTAAATAAATTGTAAAGCTTCCGGATAAAATGTGTATAATTTCAAATTTTTGATGCCAATGCGCCGTCATAATATAGCGAGGGTGTGTTTTATCTACATAGTAGTATTCAATAGGAAATAAGGCGGTGCCGTGCCTTGTTTTTTCGAGGTATTCCATATAATTAATATGATTCATAAAAAACTCCAAAAGTGAAAATTGTCATAGTTTTTGACAAAAGTTATATTAGTATTATAGCACGAAAATTGATATAATACAAGTGTACTATAATTTAATGAGGTGATTTTTATGGCAAAAAACAGATATATAGGTAGTTATCCCGTAATAGGAATTCGTCCCGTTGTTGACGGAAGACGCGGACCTATGAAGCTTCGTGAGAGCTTAGAACCGCAAGTGTGGGCAATGGCAAATGCAGCTAAAAAGCTTTTTGAAGAAAACCTTTATTATTCAAACGGAGAGCCTGTAAAGGCAATTATGGCAGATACTACAATCGGTCGTGTGCCAGAAACTGCCGCTTGTGCAGACAAGTTCAGAAAAGAGGGCGTAGATATTACCCTTTCTGTAACACCTTGCTGGTGCTACGGCTCTGAAACTATGGATATGGATCCTCACACTATAAAGGGTGTATGGGGCTTTAATGGTACTGAAAGACCAGGTGCAGTTTATCTTGCCGCAGTTTTGGCAGGTCACGCTCAAAAGGGGTTGCCCGCATTCGGTATCTACGGTCACGAAGTACAAGATGTAGATATGGTAGATACTATCCCCGAAGATGTAAAGGAAAAGCTGCTTCGCTTTGGTCGTGCCGCTATTGCTGTTGCTACTATGCGCGGTAAATCATATTTGCAGATAGGTTCACAGTGTATGGGTATCGCAGGTTCAATTATCGACCAAGACTTTATGGAAGATTACTTTGGTATGCGTGTAGAGTCTGTTGATGAAGTAGAAATCCTTCGCCGAATGGAAGAGGGCATTTATAACGAGGAAGAATACCAAAAGGCTCTTGCTTGGACCAAAGAACACTGTAAAGAGGGAAGAGATGATAACCCTGAAAGTGTTGAGTTCTTGGGCGAAGAAAGAAAAATTAAGTTTACACCCGAAGAAAAAGAAAAACAGTGGGAATTCACTGTTAAAATGTACTGCATAATCAAAGACCTTATGGCGGGAAATAAGAACTTACCTAAGGGCTTTGAGGAAGAAATGGTTGGTCATAATGCAATAGTAGGTGGTTTCCAAGGACAAAGACAATGGACAGACCATTGGCCCAACTGTGACTATCCCGAAGCATTATTAAGCTCTACATTCGATTACGAGGGCGCAAGAGAGCCATATACACTTGCCACCGAAAATGATGTGCTTAACGGAATGGGTATGCTCTTTATGAGATTACTTACTCACAGAGCGCAGATATTTGCCGATGTTCGTACATATTGGAGCGGTGATGCTGTAAAGCGTGTAACAGGGTATAATTTAGAGGGAAAGGCAAAAGACTCTGACGGTATTATCCATCTTTTAAATTCAGGCGCTGCCTGTCTTGATGCTTGCGGTGAGTGTAAAGATGAAAACGGCAATGCAATTATGAAAAAATGGTGGGAAGTAACCGACGAGGATATCAAGAAAATGACCGATGCTACTGTATGGTGCGAGGCAGGCTTTGATAACTTCCGCGGCGGCGGTTTCTCAAGTCACTTTACAACAAAGGCAGAAATGCCCTGCACAATGATACGCCTTAACCTTGTAAAAGGCTTAGGTCCTGTATTACAGATTGCAGAGGGTTGGACTGTAAGCCTTCCCGATGATGTATCAGATACACTTATGGAAAGAACTAACCCAACCTGGCCTTGTACTTGGTTTGCACCACGCACTGATGGCAAGGAAGGTAGTCCTTTCAAGACTGCATACGAAGTAATGCAAAATTGGGGTGCTAACCACGGTGCTATCAGCTACGGACATATAGGCGCCGACCTTATTACAATGTGCTCAATGCTCCGTATTCCTGTTTGTATGCACAATGTGCCCGAAGATGATATTTTCCGTCCTGCTTGCTGGAATGCGTTCGGTATGGATAAAGAGGGCGCAGACTTCCGTGCTTGCCAGACCTACGGCCCACAATTCAAGAAATAATAGATTTAAAAATGAAATAAATGATTTAAAAATGTAGGGAACGGATTTATCCGTTCCCTTATTTCGTAAGGCATAAATGCCTTCCCTACAAAATGTAATTAAAGGAGATTTTACACACGAAGTGTGGCAAGGTTCTCGGGTACCCATTCAAAATCTATGATTTTGTAAATGGGTGAGGTTCTTATATATGAAAGCAACAGGTATTTCGAGAAGAATTGATGCTCGTGTTATTATAACCTCTAAAAACAGTTGCTAAATTATAGATTTAGACTGTTTTTGAGAACATAGATACTCGCTTCACTCGTATGAGATAGGGCAAACCGCTTGAAACCCGCATAAACACTAGGGTTTTCGCTGGTTTGCCCCACCCCACGCATTGGTGTCAAAAATGGGTTTTGGGCGATTTTTATACATAGCAAAAGCAAGGTGAATTCCACTCGTCGTTTGTGTGTTGCAAAGAGTTCGAATTTATTGTATAATTACAAAAAAGGGAATAAGTAGAATTCATGTTGTAAAAATATTCTTTTGGGGTGTAGTATATGGAACCGGAGTTATTGTCATTTTTTAAAAATGCTATAGAACTTATAGGCATAATTGGTTTTGGAACTATTCTCGCAGTTATACATATTATTATAAATTATTGCTCTAAATCCATATTCTCAAAAATGTTTGCTATAAACGTTTTAGGAGACGTGTCAGAAAAAAGAAATATTTCAAGATTGTTGAAGCACTATATACCTCATAGGTTTAGATGCGTTTATAATAGTGATAGCGCAGAATTGTCGTTCAAAAAATTTAAGCAAGCTTTGCAGAACAAGAAATATATTGTTATTGTTGGAAGTGCTGGCATAGGCAAGTCTGCCCTGATGACAAAACTGGCTTTTTTATATAAAAAACGATATTCCCAAAAGCCTAAAACGCTAGAAGATTTTTCAATCATCTATTATAAAATCAATCGTGGGATGACCATTGACAAAATTGTTGAGCACATTGCTAAAAAACTTGAAAGCAACAAGAATGCCACCATATTTATTGATGGATTTGATGAGCTGAATTGTTTAGAAGGAAGCACTTCATATAATCAGCTTAAATCTTTAATAGATGGATTAGAGCGTGAAGATGTTGACAACAATTGTGAAAAGCTTATTATTTCAACGCGCAAAGAAATTTTTACAGACGGAATTAATTCTATTGATGACATAGTTTTTGGGAATTCTTCTCCTGCGATTTTTGAGATACTTCCTTTTACTGAAAATCAAGCAAAAGACTATTTTAAAAGATTTTTTCACGGCACTCAAAAAAAGAAAAAATACAAAGTGCTAAAATCAGTATTAGAAAATAATTCCGATTCGGTTTTTCAGTATCCATTTATTTTGCAATTTGTTGACGATATTATAGAAACGCAAAATCCAACAGAAATTGAAATAATGGATCTATATACAGCACTAAATACAATTGTAAAAAAAGGATTACAACGGGAATGTGGTATTTATAATAAATTTATAGGAGAAAAAAGTCAAAGAATAAACATAGAAAACTATGTTACATCTGGAACCTCTTTTCTAAATTATGCAGCCCATTTTATGCTGGAAAGCGATAATATGTGCGACTATATTACAAGGGCAGAAGTGGAGAGATACGAGAATAGTGCAGAAGGAAACGCTGTGTATCTCTCCAGCTTGTTGCGTGATAATAACATTTCAACTACACGGCGATTGCTCAAATACAACGATACAAAAAAAGCATATGAATTTATCCACAGTATGCTGTATGAATATTTTATTGCACATGCTATTCTTTGTGGCGAATATACGCGCGAGGAGCGAAAAGCGTATATTGACAAGCTTAGTTCTTCAAGAACGCTAATCCCGGAGTTCTATTGTAAGGCGGTAGTAGAACTCTATCGTCCTTCGATTAATGTGGATGAAATGCCAAGTGTTAGCGAATGGGATATTAGAAAAATAGATTCCATACAGTATGTCCCACAAAATATTACTGTGGAAAGTGTTTTGCGGGTTTTCCCTTATGCTGAAACTATTTGTATAGATGGGAAAATTGTTTTGGATGATGAAGAGTTTGAGTATCTATTATATGCTCACACGCTTAAACTTTCCGATAGAGACACCATCGACCTTGCGTATTTAAAATGCTTTGAAACGAAAACTATATACTATCTCGAATTAGCAGATGATTCATTAATAAATATAAATGAAATTAACACTTGTGTTAATTTAAAAGAGTTGATAGTTTCTATTGACAGTTTAAAAACATTTGAACAACTAAACAAATTGCCAACTAGTTTACACATATACGTTTACAATATTTTAGACGAAATTGTCGATGTGGGAATAAAATTATATGAAACTGCAATAAACAAAGAAACCGAATGTCATAGATTCCATTTGTTGCATTTTCCTGATATTGACAACGATATTTTTGATAAACTAAGTACATATGCAAAATATGCTTTGATTTGTTTAGAAACGCAGACCTGTATGACCTTCTCAGCAAATGCTCTTAAGTGGGGGCAATCTAAAGTTGTTAAGCATACTTATTTTCGAGTTTATTCGTTTTTGGATGACTGTTTTCTTGATAATAATAATTTTTATCTATCATTAGATAATGTCAACGGAATACTATGGAAAAACTTTGATATGATAGAAAGATTAATTGTTACCACCCTTACCGACGCAACATATAGAGCTCCTGAAATAAGTGCGTATGAACCGATGCTACTTTTGTTTTATTATGGGTGCATGCTTTTCTTGAACAAAAAATACGATCAAGCTTTAAGTAAACTGTTGGAGTTCGTACAAATCATTGAAAATATACGATTACTTTTCTTGGAGATGGATAAAAACGGCGTAGAGTCCATCATAAAAGATAGTTCTAAGTTAAAAGCAATCACGATGGTTGGCAAGCTTGATACAGATTATTTTTTACATGGAAGGCACAAACTAACTTCGTATCCTAATGGGGATAAAGTAGTTAGAGAATATTCCCACCCAACATCTGAAGCGGAAGACTTAGAAATATTTGTTCGAGGCTTTTGCAGAGATTTGTTTGTAGAAATCTTAGTCACTTATTGGTCCGTGGCAAACTCTTACATAGCGGCGTGTTATTATTTTTTAGGCGATTATAACAACGAAGAACGTTACTATGCTCGTGGAGCAAAAAGGAAAATCAATGTATATGACGATGATTATCAAGTTGTTGATACACAAGAAGTATTAGTCTCTACTATATCCTCTGAAATGCAAGCTTTTTTTGATGATATTCATCGTAAAAGTTTACAACAATTAACTTAATCTCCCAATTAAAAGAAATTCAATTTCGTTTAAATATAAGTCACAGTATAAATCTCCTTAAAATACAGATACTAACAGTAAAAATTTGTAAAGTAAGGAGATTTTGTATCGCTATACATAGTGTGGTTAATAGGTATAAAGAAATAGCGGAGTGAAATTCACTCCGCTTTATGTTACAACTTTGTTTTAGGTTTATAAAGATTTCTTACTTTCTATAAATGCGATTAAATCATCTCTGTGGTAGACTACAAATTTATGTTCAAATCCATCCTTTGTGAAAACGGACATGCTGGTGGGTATAATACCTTTTCCTCTTTGAGCTCCCTGTATTTCTGAATACTCAATGCGAGTTTCACCCCGTTGAATGTTAAATATATGAGATTTAAAGGTCATACCCGATTCATCAAAAAACAATTTGCCTCCTACAGCTTCACTACCTCTAAAATAATTAGCAGCAATTTTTGTTCCTACATAATCCTTCATTGTTTATTTTCCTTTCAAATTGATTCATATCTATTGTATCACACTTTCTCTAAAAAGTAAACTCACACAGTATAATTTCCCACGAGTTACAAATAATAAGAACCACACGGCGTTTCCAAATTTGGAAAATTTGACGCCTGAGTGAACCTTGTTACTCGCTTATCGCTCGTAATAGGTATCACGATTTGAAAATGTAGGGAACGGATTTATCCGTTCCGTTATTGCGGAAGGCTTAAAAGCCTTCCCTACAGAATGTAATTTAAGGAGAAATGTATATATGAAAGCAACAGGAATTGTGAGAAGAATCGAGGAATGAGGTATAATAACACCAAGAGCCATAAAGCCGCATAAACACTGGTTTTTCGGGCAATTTTTAAAGAAAAATTTTTAACGGAAAACAACGTATTTTGACCTATACATAGCAACAGCGAGGTGAATTCCACCTCGCTACCTTGTTTTATTCATGTGTTTGGATTAAATATAATTTACGAATACGCAATGCCATGAGAGAAGAAAAAATCAGTATGCCGCAACTAAAAAGTAAAGAATCGCAAATAACAAAAAAGAGAAACAATTTGTATGATGTAATTTCTCTAACAATCTCGCCATGGTCAACGATGTAGAACAAACCGTCTATTGTTTCGGGGCCACCGCCTGCGGCAAACAAAGATATTCCACATATAACCGAAGTAATAATTGAAACGAGCAATGATATATTCAAGCAAATATCTAAAAATTTATGTTTTATTTTTACATCGGGTATTACGGTGTCACCAAACGCACTTGAAGTGATTGCTTGAATTAAAACGGAAGCAAAAACTCCTAAAACCCAAATTCCAGAAACTTCGAAGAAAAACGGTATAAAAATAAAACAGATATTTATAATCCAAGTCAGTAAAGAAAAACAATATATAAACTTGTTGATGGATTTTGATTTCTTTTCCATAATATCACCTCAAGATAGTTATTATATCACAATTAACCCAAAAAGTAAATTACGGCAGTATAAATTTCCTTAAACCACAAATACTAACGCCACGATTTGAAATTAAAGGAGAATTTATATAAGAAAGCAACAGGAATTGTTCGCAGAATAGATGAACGAGGTATAATAACACCAAGAGCTATAAACCCGCATAAACACTAGGGCTTTCGCTGGTTTGCCCCACCCCACGCATTGGTGTCAAAAACGGGTTTTGGGGCGGTTTTTATACATAGCAAAAGCGGAGTGGATTTCCACTCCGCTTTTGCTGCAATTGAATTTATTTGATGTTATATTTACCCACACGATCAAGAGCGATATTTCTAAAATGCTCATGCTTAAAGTTGCGTTTGACATCAGTGGTATCCACAAAATATCCCGCTTTTAGTTTTTGTATGATTGCTTCAGCAACAAACGCTTCAAAAATAAAATCATCTTGAAATGCCGCTTCGATGTCGGTATTCATACCTTGGTTAATTCCATCTATGGCGTGACGATAAATAATATTTTCTTTGCCTAATAGTATACCCATGTTTTTCAAACAGTTTATACCCTCTATCATATCTGCCACGCTGATTTTCCCCTTAAAGGTTACGTTAGTTTCTCCGCCTCGAAGAAGAAAATCTACTGTTGTTTCAAGCACATCAGCCAAGTCAGTTAAGAGAGACACATCAGGAAGTGTTTCTCCTCGTTCCCATTTGCTGACAGCTTGAAAAGACACGCCCAATCGTTCGCCGAGTTCTGCTTGCGTAATACCTTTTTGAGAACGCAACAATGCGATCATTTTTCCAACTTTTATATTGTCGGTCATAGTAACACCTCGTTTTTTGTAGTCAAGTCAACTTGCAATCATATTATAGCATCGCCTTGATTCATCATCAATAACTCTTTAGGTTAGTTTTCATTTGTATTATTCAACTATAATCAAGAACAAACAGTGTATATTTCTTCCGCATTAACAAATACTAACATCACGATTTGAATTTAAAGGAGTTTTTATATATGAAGGCAACAGGAATAGTTCGTAGAATCGAGGAATGCATTATTATAACCTCTAAAAACAGTTGCTAAATCAGAGATTTAGACTGTTTTTGAGAATAGAGATACGCATTTCACTCGTATGAGATAACACAAAAGTGCGGCAAAGCCTTATAAATACTGGGTTTCGGGCGATTTTTGAAGAAAAATTTTTGACGAAAAACAGCATATTTTGACCGATACATAGCAAAAGCGAGGTGAATTTCACCTCGCTTTGATGGTTATATGTTTCGAAATTTATGGATTGCTTTTTGCAATTCGATTGGTAATTTTGATTTATCGACGGTTGAAAAGACCCCAAGCGGATTGTTCCAAGATTCCATAGTATCATCTTTTACAACAGTAATGTAGTAGGTTTTATCATCCTCAATATAGCCGACATCTACTTGCATACCATCTTCATAAGTGATAAGCAACATATCTTGGTCATCATCACAAATGGTTTGCAGTTTACCTTGTGCTAAATCCAATTTTTTATACGCGTCATACCAATTTTGTTCGTCTGCAGTATACACCGTGCAGAAAGACATAAACTCTATAAAGTCTTTGTCCAATTTATCGTCATATTTTTTGTTCAAAAAGTGGCGGATTATTAAGTAGATAATAGGTAGAATGAGGGGTATCCAAAGGCTAATAACATCTCTTAAAAATATCCAAGGAATTATTAAAAGGATTTCAAGAAAAACATACGCTAAAAGATAATCAGTAAATTCGTTCCAAATTCGTCCAACCTTGCTTTTCTTTTGATTATCAAAGACATCTTTAATTTCGCCATCTAATATTACCTTGTTAGGTCTTTCCGTAACATTTGCGATAAAAAATCTGCCGCCATTATGGCTTAATTGTTGAAATCCGATTTCTAAAACGTTCGGTTCGTTATTGTAGATAACAATATCCCTATTATATTCTTTGGCTTTAATGTGTATTGTTTCTTTTAACTCGTCAAGCGTTCCGTTAAATATAAACTTCATATTTCCACCACCTATAATTCATTATATCACAACCTACCGAAAAAGTAAATCTTGCGGTATATTTCTTCCAGAAATACAGATAATAACAACACAATTTGTAATTTAAGGAGAAATGTATATATGAAAGCAACTGGAATAGTTCGAAGAATTGACGACCTTGGTCGTGTGGTTATACCGAAAGAGATTAGAAGGACTATGCGGATTAGGGAAGGTGACCCGCTTGAGATTTTCACCGACCGTGACGGAGAGGTTATTTTTAAAAAGTACTCCCCCATTGGTGAGCTTTCGGAGATTGCTATAACCTACTGTGACGTTCTTACAAAGAGCACCGAGCAGGCGGTTATTATTTGCGACCGCGACCACTGCATTGCGGCGGGTGGAATACCCAAAAAGGAAGTTTTGGAGCGCAGAATTACCGTAGCTTTGGAAGACATTATGGAAAGTCGCAGAATTTTCACAAACCGAAGCGGCGATGCGGCTGATGACCTTCACGCGCTTGAGGGGGTTGACATTCCCGTTTCAATAATTGCGCCCATTATTAGCGCCGGCGACATTGTTGGTGCGGTTGTGTTTTTGAATGTTTGCGATGCAAAGGAAATTTCACAAAGCGATATTAAGCTTGCCACCGTTGCAGCATCATTTTTAGGCAAAAATATGGAAGACTAACCGCTCCTAGAGCGGTTTTATACGGGATAGTTTTAATCATCGCTGACGCCCCGTTCCGCGGCCGCAAAGACTGTGATTATAGGAAAAAGGTGTTGTCCCAGACCGGCTTTATACGGGATAGTTTTATTCATTGCTGAAATCTCGTTCCGCGTCCATACAGCTTGCGGTTATAATATTGGCCGTCCCCGGACGGGGAAGGTGGGTTTTGTGCGGCGAATAGCCGTGCAAAAGTCGGAAGGGGAGAAAAATCTGAATCGCATAAATTTATTACGGGACGTCGAGGGCGGTCTCGTCTGCCGCCTCGGTCGGTGCTTCTGTTTTGCAGAGGTGTCCACCGGACACCCGCACCGTCCTCTACAATTTATAAAATAAATTAACAAAGGGAGAGCAACGCTCTCCCTTATAAATATTATTACTCTTATTTTTACTTCAGCCTAGTTTTGCGGGTGCCAAAAACTATTCCGTAATAGTCGTTATCTAAAATCCCCGCCGATGCCAAAAACATATTATTCACTTCGGTTTTGTATTCCGAAAGGTTGATGTTTTCTATTTTCTTGCCGTTAAAATCGGTGAAAACGTGATCGGTGGCGTTGTACATACCCTCATTGGTAATGAAGCTTCTGTCTGAGAAAACCACCATTGCGGGACTGCTGCTTAAAATGTCCCTGCCCATTAGAAGCCTTGAGTCGTATTCAAAATTAAGTAGGTTGGAAATGGTTGGCAGAACGTCCATACTGCTGCAATATTTATCCACTTCAACCGATTTTTTCATAGAGGGGGAATACATAAGCAAAACGCTTTTGTAAATTTCAAATTTCGGCTCTACTGTATGACCCGCAAGCTCCGAGAAATAGTGGTATTTATCGGAGCTGTTTTTATCCTCCAAGCCGTAGGGGTAGTGGTCGGGCGAAATTACAATAAGGGTTTTATCGGCAACGCCCGCCGCTTCAAGCTTTGAGAGTAAAAGCTCCATAGCTCTGTCCAGCTCAATATTACAGGCGATATACGCCTTTGCGGTGTTGGAATAGGGTAGATTTTCCACAAGCTTTTTATTTTTGTTAGACATTGAATTATGCTTAAAATCGTAGTCCAAATGACCGCTAACGCTCATATAATAGGCGTGAAATCTCTTGTTATTTGATATATATTCATCGGCGGTGGCGGCTATCATTTCATAGTCCGATTCGGGCCAAGTTTCTTTGATTTTGCCCTCCAAGCCGTTTCCTATTCCCTTATAATCGTAGCCCATATTGGGGTGGGAAATATCGCGGCGGTAGTATTTGTAGGTGTGGGGGTGGTAGGCGTAAACCTTTTCTACACCCGAATTTAAAAACTGTCGACCCATTGTAAAGCACATATTGTTTTTTTGCTCGCCCGAGCGGTATAGGCTCCACACGCCCGATTTGGGAATAAGCCCCGTACAGTTTACATACTCGCCATCCGAAGTGCTGACCCCCCAAATCGGAGTATAAAAGTTATTGAATTTAAAGCCGCTGTTATACATTTTATAAAGGGTTGGAGTAAGCTTTTCATCAATAGCATACTGCGAAAAGCCCTCGGCGGTTATGTAGATTAGATTATAACCCTCAAACATACCTGTATAGCTATTTTTCTCACTTGGGGTGCGGGCGCTGAAATATTTATGAAGCTCTAAAACCTCTTTATCGGTTTCCTTTGCTATAAGAGAGTCGAAATCAATCTCCATCTGCCAAGAGCCCTTACTCTGCTCGGTGTTATCGGGCGGGTTCACCGCGGTAATATCCGAAGAGGTGTTCACATCAATGCTCGATGGATGCTCACCGCCTAAAAGATTGTATTTAATATCCTCAAGCTCGGTGTGCAAAAGACCGAAATAAGCGGCAGAAAGATTAGGCTCAAAGGCGCCAAAATAAATTTCACTTGTTACGGGAACCAAAATAACTAAAAGTGTTGCCAAAAGATATGTGACAACCGAGCTTAAAAATCCGCCTATTCTAGCCTTTACCGTGATTTTTGCAAAGCTTACACCTCTTTTTTTGCCTACAAAAAACTGGCTTAAAACGGCGGGCAAAAAGAGTAAAACAACGGGGATAATACACGCCTTTACGGTGAGCAAGGTTTTGTCGAGTATACCATCTTCAATAATTTGGTCGGCGCCGCCAACCGTAACCGAATAGAGTATTAAATATTTGCTAAAGCACCAGTGATAAACAACCTGAGTAGAATAAATTAAGGAAAGCGCAAAGGAAAAACACCTTGCTAAAATATTGTTTACCTTTTCTGAAAAGCAGCTGCAAACAGCGCCAAACAAAAGACCTGCCGCAACAGAATAAAGCGGCACAAAAACTAACCCCAAATTGAAAAAATCAGGGGTTGTGAGAAGCTTAAAAATAAGCTCCATATAAATTATTAAAACAGGAAAAAACAAAAAACTTAATTTTTGTCTCTTGGAAAGCATTTTAAAAGGAGCAGCATCCTTTTTTGTGTTATTTTTCAACATTTTGTCCCTTTCTTTTTAAGCGGCGTTTGCTTCAATTATACTCTTTAAAAATCGTTAATGCAACAAGCTTAATAAAAAATTAAAAAATAACTAAATAAAAAATTAAAAAATAAATTCCCCACTTTTGTTGATAACTGTATATAAATATGTTATAATAATTAAGATATTATGAATTTTTTAAAAACATCTTGGGTGATACATATGAAAATTAAAAAGGTTCTAACCCCAAAATATTGGTGGATACCCGTTATTTCAATGTTTTTAATAAATATTGCGGCGTACAGCGGCAGCAAGCTGCTTACCGATTCGGGGCACCATTTTGATATCTCTCTGCCCATAGATTTTGCAATTCCCTTTATACCCGCATTTATTATTATTTATATACTTTCATACCTTCAGTGGGTTGGCGGATACGGACTTGTAGCGCTTGAAAGTAAAGAGGTTTGTTACAGGGTAATTTCATCTGAAATAATCGCCAAGCTTATTTGCTTTGTGATTTTTATGCTGCTTCCGACTACGCTTGAGCGCCCCTCCACCGAAGGGTACGGCATTTTTGGCGCCATAACCAATCTTATTTACAGTATGGATACTCCCACAACCCTTTTTCCGTCGGTGCATTGCCTGGAAAGCTGGATTTTATTTAGAACCGCTCACAAAATAACCCGTTATAAAAGGTGGCTTGTACCGTTATACTTTGTTTTTGCTTTGCTTGTTTTTGCAAGCGTATTGTTTGTAAAACAGCATTTGATAGTAGATATTCCCGCCGCTATTTTGGTGGGTGAAATTGGTTTGTTCCTTGGCAAAAAGCTAAAAGCCGAAAGAATTTTTATTAAAATCAATAAAAAATTCCTTAGGGTGAGCAGTTAAACCCGAACCCGCCTCAAAGCGGCATATTTCGGCGCTTTTTACTTTAGTTTAATCTTGCAAGGCGTCAGCCTTGCTTCGCTTAAATCGAATAAAAATCCTCCAAAATCTCCTCTCTTTGAGGTCA
>JAFSDM010000009.1 GCA_017436225.1 Clostridia bacterium
AGATTTTAAAAAGTGTGGATTTTAGTTCAATTGAGGCACAAAACGCAGCCAATACTACCGTATTGGCGAGTATTTTAACGAAAAGTGAGCAAAAATCCACCGTTTTAAAACGCGGTTCGGGTTTGACTGCTCACCCTAAGGAAAGGTATGCTGTTAAATGATTGAACGCCCGCTTCAAATAGGGAAAATAAAATTAGAAAATCGCGTGGTGTTACAGCCTATGGAGGGCTGTGACTGTAATTTCGACGGCAGCCCGAGTGAGCTTACCTGTGAGAAATATTTTAAGGCGGCAAAAAGCGGCGCAGGTGTTATTTGGTTTGAGGCAAACGCCGTTTGCCCCGAGGGCAGAACTAATCCAAGGCAAATGATGCTAACAAAAGAAAATCTGCCAAAATTCAAAGCTCTTTTAAGTCAAATGCGAGAAACAGCAAAGACCGAATGTGGTGTTGCGCCGATTTTTATTTTACAGCTCACCCATTCAGGCAGGCAGAGCATTACCCCAATGATAGCCTACCGCAATCCCGTATATGAAGAAAAACGCCCCGTAACAGATGCCAATATTGTAACCGATGAATATCTTGATACCCTACCCGAAAAATACGTTACTTCGGCGCTTCTTGCGGTTGAGGCAGGCTTTGATGGCGTTGATGTAAAATCCTGCCACGGATACCTGTTTCAGGAGCTTTTATCGGCATTTAACCGCAACGGCAGGTACGGCGGGAGCTTTGAAAACAGAGCCAGACTATACTTTGAGTCGGTACGCGCCGTAAAAAATGCAATTCCAAGCGATATTCTTTTAACCACTCGCCTTAGCGTTTCAGATATGGTGCAAAAGCCTTATGGCTTTGGAACTACCGAGCAAAACGAGCTTGACCTCACAGAGCCCGATATGCTTATTGAAAAGCTTGTTGAGGAAGGAATACAAATATTAAACGTTACGGTGGGAAATCCGTACTATAATCCCCACGTTAACCGTCCATACAGAAAGGGCGGATACCTACCTCCCGAAACGGCAAAAACAGGGCTTGAGCGGTTTGAATACATAGAAAAGCACATAAAAGAAAGGTTTCCGACCCTTACGGTTGTTGGCTCGGGTCTTTCATACTACCGCGATGACCTTTTTGAGCAATCAGAGCGTCAGCTTAGCGAAGGAATTTGCGATATGGTAGGCTATGGCAGAATGTGGCTTGCATATCCCCTATTTTTGAAGGATTATTTAAAGGGTGTATTCAGTCCCCAAAAATGCTGCCTTGCCTGTTCAAAATGCACCGAGCTTATGAGGGCTAAGCAGGTTTCGGGCTGCGCAGTATTTAATGATTATTACAGAAAGCTTTATAAGGAGATATAAAAATGAAGGTTGCTATTGTAACAGGTATTGCGGGAGGAATAGGAAAAGCAAGCGCATTATTGCTTGCCAAAAACGGATATACCGTTGTGGGAATGGGCAGAAGTGACTCTCCCGACCTCTCAGATTTTTCAGGGCTTGATATTACCTACCTTTCGGGAGATATTTCTTCCCCCAAGGACAGAGCAAATTTGTTTAACGCCGCCATAGCCAAGGGTGATATTGCCGTTTTGGTAAACGTTGCGGGGGTTGCCCCAAAGGTACGTAACGATATTTTGGAAATGACCGAGGAAAGCTATGACTACGTTATGGGAATCAATACAAAAGGAACCCTGTTTTTAACCCAAGCGGTAGCAAATCAAATGGTAAAGCAGGGCAAGGGCGGTTCAATTATAAACATTTCCTCCTGTTCTGCCTACACAAGCTCAACCAGTCGCGGAGAATACTGTATTTCTAAGGCGGGTGTGAGTATGATTACCAAGCTTTTTGCCGACAGGCTTGCAAGCGAAGGAATTACCGTAAACGAAATTTGCCCCGGTATTATTGCCACGGGAATGACTCAGGCGGTTAAGAAAAAATATGACAACCTTATTGCGGACGGTCTTGTTCCGCTTGGCAGATGGGGTGAGCCCTACGATATTGCAAAAGCGGTTGTCGCCCTTTGCGACGGAACCCTTGGGTATATGACAGGTGAGTCCCTAATTCTTGACGGAGGCATGCACATAAGAAGACTATGAAAACTAATTACCACACCTTAATTATTGGTACGGGCTGCGCAGGCTTTAACGCCGCCGACCGCCTGTATGACTTCGGAATAAAGGATATTGCAATTATCACCGAAGGAAGATTTATGGGAACCTCGCGGAATACGGGAAGTGATAAGCAAACCTATTATAAGCTTTCGCTTTGCGGTAACGATGCAGACAGTGTTCGGGATCTTGCCGATACCCTTTATTCGGGCGGGGGCGTTATGGGTGAACACGCGCTATGTGAGGCGGCATATTCAACCCGCTGTTTTATGCGCCTTGTAGAGCTTGGCGTTCCCTTTCCCACAAACGAATTTGGTGAATATGCAGGGTATAAAACCGACCACGACCCCCGTACCCGAGCCACCTCTTGCGGACCGCTTACCTCAAAATATATGACCGAAGCCTTAGAACGCTCGGTTATATCCAAGGGGATTGAAATCATAGATTTTCAGCGCGTAATAAAGATAATAACTAAAAATAACGCCGTTACGGGCGTAGCCTTGGCAAACACCGTAACAGGAGATATTTCGGTTATCGCTTGTAAAAACGTTATACTTTGCACGGGTGGTCCTGCCTGTATTTATAAAAACACCGTTTACCCCGAAAGTCAGCACGGCGCTATCGGACTTGCTATTGATGCGGGAGCCGCTCTTTCCAATATGGAGCAATGGCAGTACGGTATAGCAAGCATAAAATTCCGTTGGAATCTTTCGGGTAGCTATCAACAGGTGTTGCCACGGTATATATCGGTAGACAAAAACGGTAATGAAAATGAATTTCTTTATGAAAAACTAGGCGCCGATTCCCTTGGGTTTATCTTTTTAAAGGGCTATCAATGGCCGTTTGATACAAAAAAAGCAGACGGCTCCTCGATGGTTGATATTCTTGTTGCCGAGCAAATAAAAATGGGCAATAGGGTATACCTTGATTTCACCAAAAATCCCAAAGGCTTGGAAAACGGCTTTGACCCTCTCCCGAAGGAAGCATACGACTATCTTAAAAGGTCAAAAGCCCTTTTGGGAACACCCATAGAGCGTCTTGAAAAAATGAACATAGGCGCTATTGAGCTTTACGCCGACCACGGGATTTGCTTATATAAGGAGCCTTTGGAAATTGCCGTTTGTGCGCAACACTGTAACGGAGGTGTTGCGGTGGACGCAAACTGGCAAAGCGAAATAAACGGGCTGTACGCTGCAGGTGAAGCGGCAGGCACCTTTGGGGTTTACCGCCCGGGCGGAAGCGCACTTAATTCCACACAGGTTGGAAGTCTCAGGGCTGCAGAGCATATATCGAAAAAAGCTTTAACGGCAAGCTATGAGCCACACTACGCCTTACCAAGCATAAAATACGGATTATCTAACCTTGCCGAAATAAAAGATGCTTTAAGTTCCAAAATGAGCCAAGTTGCCGATTTTGACAGAAGCACAAAGGGTATGGCGGCTTTGTTTGAAAGAATATCCATACTCTGCAATGAGTTTTTTGAAAGGGCAACAATTAAGGATACATCTGAAATAGCAGAGCTTTTTAAGCTTTATGATATGGCGCTGACCCAACGCGCTACCCTATCGGCAATGCTATGCTCTGCAAACGCTATCGGCACACACGGTTCGGCGTTTGTAGACCGCAAACCGCAAAAAAACCCAGACCTTAAAATAAAAACCCGCACAATAACAAAGGGGGCGGAGTCTCGGCAATCACCGGTATCGCCTATGCCAAGCCCTGAGCTTTGGTTTGAAACACTTTTAGCAAAAAGCAAAAAGGAGAATAAAAAATGAGCTTTAATTTAGGACTTTGCTCTATATCCTTTAGAAAAAATTCACCCGAAGAAATATTAACAGCTATGAAGGACGCAAAGCTTTCGGTAATAGAATGGGGCAGCGACCTTCACTGCCCACCCGAAAAAGCAACAGAAATTGCCGAGCTTACAAAAAAATACGGGATTAAATGCTCATCCTACGGAACCTACTTTCGCCTGGGCGTTACCCCAATTAATGAGCTTGAAAATTACATAGCCGCCGCCAAAATCTTAGGCACAAATATTTTAAGACTGTGGTGCTCATACAAAAACGCAAACGAGCATACCGAAGAAGAGAAAGATAAGCTTTTTAGTCTGTGCAAAACCGCCGCAAAAATAGCCGAAGAAAATGATGTAATACTTTGTATGGAGTATCATAACCGTTCCTACACCAATACCTGTCAATCGGCTTTGGAGCTTATGCAAAGGGTAAATTCCAAGCATTTTCTTTTGTATTGGCAGCCAAATCAGCACCTAAGCGAGGAAGAAAACCTTAAAGCCGCAGAGCTTATTGCTCCCTACACGGTTAATATTCACGTATTTAACTGGAAGGGTGATGAAAAATATCCTCTTGCTTTGGCAAAGGACACTTGGAAAAGCTACCTCAAACTCTTTAAAACAGAAGGCTCTCTGCTTTTGGAATTTATGCCCGATAACCAAATAAACTCTTTAAAAACTGAAGCGTTGACACTAAAGGAGCTTGTAAAATGAAAAAAATATATATGAGCGAAAACGAGCAAAAAGTAAGAGAGGTTTTTGGCACAAGCGAAAGGGTTTACACCAAGAATGACATAATAAATAATCCCGAAGAATTTAAAAACACCGAATTTATTTTTTCAACCTGGGGAATGTCCGTTTTTAAACAAGAAGAGGTAAAATCCCTTCTGCCAAATCTAAAGGCGATATTTTACGGCGCAGGCTCGGTGCAATACTTTGCAGAGCCCTTTATAAAAAGCGGTGTTAAGGTATTTTCCGCTTGGGCGGCAAACGCCGTTCCCGTTGCAGAATACACCGTTGCGCAGATTATTCTTTCAAACAAGGGCTTTTTCAAAACAATGCGCTATAAGGACCGCGCCGAAGCTTTAGCAACCGCCCACAAATTTAAAGGAAACTATAATCTTAAAATAGGAATTATAGGCGCGGGTATGATAGGCAAGCTTGTTATAAAAATGCTTAAAGGCTATAATTTAGAGGTTTTGGTTTTTGACCCGTTTTTACCCGATGATACAGCCTTAGAGCTTGGGGTTGAAAAGGCAAGCCTTGAAACGGTTTTTAAGGAATGTCAGGTTGTTTCAAACCATCTTGCAAATAATGCCGAAACAAAAGGTATGCTAAACGGCGCTCTTTTTGAAAAAATGCTGCCCTATGCTACCTTTATAAACACAGGCCGCGGAGCACAGGTTGTAGAAAAGGACCTTATAAGCACTCTTAAGGCAAGACCCGACCTTACAGCTTTGTTAGATGTAACCTTCCCCGAGCCGCCCGAAAAGGACAGTGAGCTTTACACCCTTGAAAACTGTATTTTAACCCCTCACATAGCGGGAAGCTTTGGCAATGAGCTGCAAAGAATGGCAAGCTATATGGAAACGGAATATAAAAACTTTTTGGAAAATAAACCCTGCAAATATGAAGTAACCGAAGAAATGCTAAAAACCATGGCTTAGCTTAAAGCTGAAAAGGCTGCAATAGAAGCAAATTTAAAACTTCTATCACAGCCTTTTTTAACCTAATGCAACTTACAACAACGGGGAGCCCTAAAAATTTTTAGGGCTCCCCGTTAATTTTTTATTCTTTAGTGTCTGATTCGGTATTATCTGTTTGTTGTTCTTCGTTGTTTATAGTTTTGCGAAGTCTCTCGCGCTCCATAAGGGCTTTTCTTTTGCCCTGCATATTAACAATTAAAGCAATGATGAATATGATAAGCGCTAAAACCGCTATACCACCAACAACCGTCCATGTAAACTGCTTCATTGTCATGCCCAAAAAACCGCGTACTTCGGTAATTTTATATTGTTCGGTAATGGGAACGTAATTTTCAAGCCAATCATCTTCATTAGGTGTTTGATTATAGATTATTACCTCATCACTTGATATACCACTAACGTTAAGCGCTACTATATAGCGTCTGCCCGAGTTGATATTCGCCATACGGTAGGGCGCAACACCATCTGTGCCGACCGTTACACTCTGCAAACGCTCCAACTCAGCTAAGAATGGCTTTTCGTAAAGGGATGCCACCTGACGAGCGGCGGTGGGGTCGATGTAAAGTTCAACCGTTGTTGGAAATTCAAAACGGTCCTCAAAGGAGAGCCAATAACTAACCGCACTGCCTAAAACGTTTTTATGGCTTTTAGAGGGGTTCTCATATCTGGTAAGGGTATATTCCATATCGTAGCTCTTTTTAAAGGTGTAGCCCTTTAACATACTACAATCTATGCTCCAATTACTTCCGCTTGGTGTGCGAATATAAAGCATAATATTTTTGCCTGCCAAATTTTCAAGCACTTTTCCGTAAAGCAACGAATCTTCTAAAATCATAACGTTAGCTGTAAGGGTAACATCACTGCCTATTTGTTCTTTTAAAAGGCCCTGCTCAAACACCTGATTTTTAAGGGTTTCGAGCACTTCGTTCCAGCCTTTTTCATTGCTAACCGAAGCGTTTACCTTAATTTCAGCTTCCCTTTCATCGCCAAGTGTTGTTTCGTTTATAATTGGGCGAGAGATAATTGTTTCGGTTTGAATTTCGGAATTTTCAGAAGAGGTTATTTCGGTTTGAATTTCAGAACTTTTATCACCATCGGTTTCAAAAATTTTATCACCAACCTGTGGTGGCTGTTCAGGCGAAGAATTAATCTGGTCGTAGGTGAACATATTTAAATCTTCGTTAATGTCTTCTAAAAGACTTTTTTTATCTTCTTCGGTTCCGTTGTGATAAATTTCGGTAAAGGCTTCGCATCTGGCAAAGGCGGAATCGCCCAACTCCTTCATTTCAGAAGGGAGGGTTACCCTTTGCAAACGTGAGCAACCGTAAAAGGTCCATTCGGGAAGCTTTTGTAGAGGGCATAGAATTTTAACCTCTAGCAAGGATTCGCAATAGGCAAAAACCGAACCGCCCATACTTTCTAACCCTGCGGGCAGAGTAACGCTCTGCAAGGAAGCGCAACGGTAAAAAGCCGCATAACCAATGGTTTTAAGGCTTTGAGGCAAAATTATATTTTTAATGGCAAAGCAACGAGAAAATGCGTACTCACCTATTGATTCCACATTTGAAAGGTAGACCGACTGCATAGCAGAACAGCCTGCAAAAGCCATATTGCCTATGGTTTCAACATCTTCCGGAATGTTCACACCAACTAAAGCAGAGCAATCATAAAAAGCGAGATTGCCAATGGAGGTAATATCTGAATCGAGATTTAACCTGTAAATCTCGCTACGATAAGAATACCACGGTGCGGGATTTTTTTCGGTAAAATTAGGAATACTGTCACCCTCTACCGTAAGCACGCCGCCCGATAAGGACCACTCCATATCATCCAGCTCACCCGAAGCCAGCGGTGCGGCAGCTGCGGTTAAGGTGATAAAGCCCATACAAATTAAAATTGTTAAAATCATTGCCAAAATGCGACAAAATATATTTTTTTGTTTTAACACCTTGCCCGTGATCCTCCTTTTTTAAATTTAACATTATTTTATAATGGTTTATTGCTCGTTTGTCTCTGTGTATTGCTTGTCAATTTTATTCTTTGCAGCCACTAATATCCAAATTAGTCCGCAAACAACTGCAACTATAGACCATATATTTCCCATTGGTAAAAGTGTTTCTGTGTAATCGGGTAATTCTCTGAACCAATTTAGGCAAAATCTGCAAGAGCCATAAAGCACTAAATACCATGCATATAATTGATTTCTTTTTTTGCCCTTTTTAAACCATACAAACAATATAATAAACAAACCTATAGCCATTAACATTTCTGCCATACGACTAGGAAAATAAACGGTTCCGTTTTGTGTTTCAAAAAGAGGTCTACCCTTGCAACAACCTGAAATATAGCAATGCACCTTCATAACGGCAGACATAAGACATTCGCCAACGGCACACATATCTAATAACAAACCGTACGGCGCACGTAAAATAATAGCCACCAAAGAAAATACAATAGGTACTACAAAAACCGCTCCGAAAAAGGAAATTCCACCGAAAGACCCTGTTTCAATATAGTACATTAACATTGTTCCAAGCGTTCCTACGAGCGTTAAGATAACCGAAATTAACCCACACTTAAACGCAGATATATTTTGTTTCTTGCCCATTGCCCAAATTGGGAAAAACATAAAAAGCGTTCCTATAGATAGGAATATTAAAATCTTTATTGGCATTTTTCTTACCTCATAAAAATGATTTAAGCCATGCCCTGACCTTTTTGCGGTCAGGGCTTTGCTTATTTATTATCTTGTACAAGTAAGTGACAACTGCTTCTCAACAGGTAGAGTAAAGGTATAAGATATATCGTTATTATCTGTTAAAATAATTTGGGTTCCCTTAGCATTAGTTCCAATATATGTTGGGTTATTACCTCCGCTTCCAACTGCCTGTTTGCTTGTAACACTTGTAGAACTAAAGGTAAAGGTCATGTCTGAAGCTGTGCCGGCGCTTTTAATTACAAATGAGCCTGACTTAAATTTATTACCTGCACTTACAAGTTCTACGGTTATATAAGAAGCATCAAATCCATTACAGTCACAACCGGAGCTCTTTGCCTCAAAATAGCAAGTAGCAGAAAGTCCGTCAGCACTTATGGTATTGGATTTATTTTCAGTCTCATCAGCTCCGGGTGATTTTTGCACCTTAAAGGACGTTCCTACCGCGGGATCAGTTTCTGTGAATTTTACTGTAGGCGCAACCGAGAATACAGTATAGCTTGGTGCGTTACCGGCGTTAATATTTTCCTGAATAACAACCTGTTTTCCGCTTTCATCTTCAAGAGTGATTTCTACCTTGCCATCTGTTTTATACATACCTGCTATAGAAATATTTTTTGTATTTTCATTAGGCTTGATGGTATATTTGCTTCCGTTATTAGAAAGAAGCTCATATGATGTTTGAGCGGTAGAAGTAAGGTTGGTCCAGCTTGCAGAATCCATTGTGTAACTACCAAAAGTATTAGTTACCGTTCCGCCACTAGCTGGTTTTGCGCTAGTTGAATCAAAGCTGTAATTCAACTTAATTTTAGTAACATTAATTCCATAATCGCTGAGCGGCTTTTTAGCGCTGCCTGCGGTAATATCAAGCTCTAAATTACCAAGCGTATGGGTAGTTCCGAAGGTGGCAGTTACCTTTCCATCGGTTTTACCAAATTCCTTGCTGGTATTAAGCGCTGAATCGCTAAACGCCACGTTAATATCACTAACTACACGAATTGTAGTTTCGGTTGTTTCGCCCTCGGCGGTAATATCATCTATTGTCCACTCAAGCCACTTAATGTAGTAATTATCTGCTACTGTATAAAGCGGTTTGGTTTCTGTTGCGGTATCGGGACCGTTTTCAATAGAACCATCATAAAGGGTATTATCCCTACCACCGTAAACGTTGGTCATATAAAGTCTATCTAAGGTCCATGTACCGCTCTGACTTCCTTCTATAATCGGTAAAACAAAGGTGAATACCTGTTCATCGCCCTCATCTGACATAACACCGCGAACGTAATAGGTTGTGCCTGATTCATTTTTAAGTGCCGCATCTAATGTTGCCGAATCGGCATTCTTCATACGAACGGCGAATTTAGCAGAATTATTAAGCGCAAATACCTCGCCAAAGCCCTCTTTACTTACATACTTAGGCGGATTAGAGGAAATAGCGGTAATGGTAGGTGCTATAGCCGCCTCATTAAGGCTATTGTTTTCGCCCTGAACATCAATAGAAACGTAGCTATAATTATAAATACCCGCCTTTGATAAACGGAAAATGCCCTGATAGGCTTGCGCCGAAGGGTTCCATACCATTTTTTCGCTTAAGCCCTGCTCTTGCACGCCAGAGCCGTTGTTGGAATAATAGAGCCATACGTTGTCTAAACCGCCAATACGTTCACCGCTGTCATCCTTAATGATTAGGGACATATTTATATCACGGATTTCATCGGTTTCAAGGGCAAAGTTAGTATGGTCTGCATAAACGCTGGCAGTAAGTCCAAGATAAAGCTTAAGTGAGATATGATTTCTTTCCTCCAAGCCGAAATACTGATCATCTAACTCAAGGTAATCCATAACGTAATCACCTGAAGTTCTAAAGTCGGCTGTACCAACCCATTCACCGCCAACCTTGCGTGTGAAATAAACGGTAGTACGGTTACCCGTATCCTGATGGATAAAGGCGCCCTTAACCGAAGTGGGCAATTTTTTAGGGTCGTTACTTGCAAAAGTAAGGCTTAAAGAGGTTTCATAGTTTTTATTGGTAGTCATAAAGGTTTTGCCATTATCAACACAGGTTAAACTGTTAATGGTAAAGCCTTCAACCGAGAATACAAGAGGTTCGTGCGAAAGTTCATAAGCAACGCCATCTAGGAATACTTCTCTAAGTATATACCTACCCGGCGATTCAAAGGTATGTTGCCCGACCCACTTGCCCTCGGCATTCACCTCGAATACCATTTTGGTCTGTCTAATACCCTGAGTGCTATTGATTTCACGAAGGAAGTATGCTTCTACTCTTGAAGGAGTGTAACCATCAACGGTAACAACTACGGTTTTTGTAAGTAATGCGGGGGTAGGTGTATCAAAAGGAACGGTGGTATCGCCTTCCATTACTGCTGATACACTGCACTTGGATTCCATAAGAATTGGGTCATCCATTGCATCTAAATCTGCAGTAGTGCCAAACTGAAGGTTAAGCTGACCTTGAATTTCGCCTGCTGCTAAAACCTGATCGTTGGTAAGACCAACACCATCCAAATAAACCAGGGCGGAAATAAAGGTTGCTTCATTTTGATTAAGACTTGTGATGGTATAAATTGGGTTGCCATCACTACCTGTGATGGAATTACTTGTGGTAGAAAGCACAAGAGGTACGGTTACTTTACCGGTTGCCTCAAAGCGATTATCTACATCCATATAAGCAGTAGCAAGTAAGTTGCCGTTTTGGTCTACAAATGCTATACGGAAATGTCTAAGAAGCTGTAAAGATTTTTCCTGATCTTCAGGGGATGATGCATAGAAGGTATAGCAGCTACCTGCGCCCTGAGTTGTGCTATCTCCATCTAACATAACGTTTTCTGAAGAATCCCATACTCTGTTTACTCCGTTATATCCAACAACGTATTTGACCGTTTCTTTTAAAAGGGTAGCGTTGGTTATTTCTTCAGTGGTGCCCATTGCATCGCCCGGTACACCATATTCTAGGTCATAGTAATAGTAGGTATCGCCTTCTAAATAGGCAGAATACTGCTCACCATCAAAGGTTATGGTATAAATATTATAGGATTTATTGTTAATTGTTCTTGTAACAATTTCTTCTCGCTCCTCATAAACGGGGCTACCTTGAAGTATTAAATGAGAATTAGCAGCGTTTGTACGAACAAAGAAATCTAAAGCCAAGCCAAAGGTATCTTTAGCCATTGGGTCGGTACCTTTAAAGTTGGTTGCACCTGAAATAGCCTGATTATACTCTGTCGCAAGCATAAATTTTTCTGTATTTTTAGGGTTGGAAGCATAGGTTATAACGGTACCTGACATCTTTTTAGACATACCGTAAACGGATACCTTTAAAGAGATGCTTTTTGACTGAACCTTGGTTCCTGAAAGTTGGTCAACGTCTTTAAGGTAACCCGACTGCACCTCTACAACAACACTGCTTTTACCTGCAAGGTCCAGAATTGCAGAACCACCCAAGCTACCTAAAGCGGTGCCATCAATCTTAGAAGTAGCAATATTTACAACGTTATTTACTATAGGATAAAGTTCGGGCTTTTTATCTTCTTCGGCCGTTGTTGCTAGATTTTCCCAAACAACATCGGTACGACCGCGCAAAGCATCTAGCTTTGCAATATCTGTTTTAAGGTTTGTGTATTTAGTGCGAAGGGTGGTAAGCCAGTTTTTATTAGCGGGAACAACTGCGGCTTCGCCCTTATCGTTCTTTGTGGCAATTTTAGCATTAAGTTCTGTTTGAGCTAAGTTGAGCAACTGATCGCCTGTGAATTTATTAGCCTCATAATACCCATTACCCATACGGCGTATAAGCTGAATATTATAAGTTTCTGCCAAGGCATCGGCAATAAGTTCCATATTGCCCTTGAGCATTGTCATCATTTCATAGATTGAATCTAGATGCTCGGGGTCGATTTTGATTTCTTTTTCAGCGCTACCAAGTTTTTGGTTTACCATTTCCTGTACGTATTGCTGCATTAAGACACCAAGGTCATCAATCTGAGAAGAAGTCGCAATATTTTGCAGGTCAGTTTGAGCCGATTTAATTTTAATGTTTGCACTGTCAACACGATTTGCCAATGCAGTATCACCGCCAGCATCACCATAGATTACAGATGCAATAGTGCGAACACCGTAATTTACGTTTTGAGCCAAAAAGCTCTGAGTTGCGGCATCCCAACCGGCAAAAGCAAAGTCACTCTCTAAAGTGTCTACACGACCGTCTGCGCCATAACCCGCTGCATAAAGTGGGCTTTCTAAAAGAGAGTTGGTATTAAGGGTTGCAGGACGTAAAACGATATTTTCCAAACCGTATACAGGGTCGCCCAAGTTAATAAGGTTACCCCACGTAATGTTTTTGCGCAACAAGTCCTTGCCGCTATCTCCTACCGCTGAATCTTCAGGCAAGGTTATTTCGGCGCCATTTGCTAAGGCAATTTCCAAGTTACCATTAGCGGTAATTGTGGTGTTCATTCCCTTTATTTCAGGATTTGTAGAAAGCACAATCCAAGCAAAAGATGATGATACCATCATAACCACTGCAACCAATAATAAAACTAAGGCAGCACTAACCTTCTCCCGCATATGCGGAAGTTGCGCTTTGTATTTATTTATAAGTCGTTCAGTCTCTCTCATTTTTAACCTCCGTGAAAATCAACGATAATCTACAAAAAATCGAACTACTGATTGATTAAAATTAAAACCGTTGTACGATTGCTTAATAACTAACTGATATGTCCCCGCGGGTTGCAAACCGGTTGGAACACTGATTTGAAATTTACCGCCATCATCATTTTGGGTAACGGCAATTTTTAAGTTTTCACTTTGTGCGATTTTGCTATAAACACCATTAGACAACTTTTGAAGCTCCCAGCTAAACTGAACGCCGCTTGTCTGCCCATCGTTCCATTTAGAATCTTTTAAACCGCTGGGCTCTGAAACTGTTACGGTAAACGGCTTGTTTTTATTTACAATGGGCTCTTTGCTTACCGATAAAGTTAAAGGATCTTTTTGCGATTTTACAGAAAAGCTTATTTCTGACTGATGCTCATAAGAACTACCAATGGTTATTTTATACGGATTTGCGGTGCCGCCGTTACGGTCAATCAAAATTTCCTCCGCCGAGCTGGTAGTACGCGGACAATAAATAACGCTGTTTCTAACCAAGGCAACGCCCTGCGGATAGGTTTTATTATAATAACGAGTTCCTTTAGCAAAGCTACCACTGAGATTTCCACCCTGCGCTACGTAGGTTCCACTTGCGCTGGAAGGAATTACAAAGGAAAGGTGAAAAAGATTGCTTGTTAAAGAACCTTCGGATGATTCAAATTTAGGTGCCGAAGTTGCTCCCGAGCAGAGCGCATCAGGATTTAAGGCAATAAGATAACGCGCAGATTTTGTAGGTTTTGTGGCGCCTTCGGGAGTCCACTCAACATTCATATATGCAACGCCGCTACGTTGCTGCGCCGAAATAATTAAAGAAAATGGAAGGTCTATGCGGCCATCCTTTTCATCAACCTGAACTACGGAAGTAAAGGAAGAATTTACCTCTAATGCAATATCATTTTTTTGCGCAGTTGTGCCATCAAAAGAAAAGGTCATTTTACCTTTAAGAGCGCCCGCTTGTTGCAAAACAACGGTAGACTCTAAGTCGTCGCCGCCCTGCTCCCAACATCCAAAGTCATAGATCTTGCAAATTTCTGCCACGGTAGATGGATTGTTTGCTTCTCCATACAAGGTGGAAATAACTCCGCTAAACTGATAACGGGCAGATGCAACTCCAATAAAGCTTAATCCAATGCCAAGCATTAGAAATAGGCTTATAGCAACAATCGCAATATGGAGTTTTTTGTTTTTGTGCTCTGCCACTGTTTAGTCTCCTTATTTTTCTACTAACATTAGCCTTAGCATCGCTTGTTCAGATGCACCTTGCACCGTTATGCGCATACTTTTGGCTTCATTTGTTTGAAAACTTAACTCTCCGTTTGCGGTTTGAAAAGTATATTCAGAGCCGCCACCCATTTGAGAGTATAAGATAGTGCCTTCAGAAATTGCTTCTCTACTAGCCGTATATGTGGTTGAATCCACCGTTAGACTAACGGTTGCAGTTTGATTAAAGCCTTCGGTTGCGGTAAGTCGCAAATATGCGGCAAGATTTGACCTAGCCTTTGCCGATTTTGAAAGAGTAAAGTCTAAAACCATACCGTTTGAAGTTTTTTGCCAACCGTTTTGCGATGAAATTGAATAGCTACCCGTTTGGGCTAAAGTTTTAGCCTGAAAGGTGAAATTTTTTTCTACCGCTGATTTATATCTTGAATAGGTTACGCTAGATAAAACCGCCGCAACCATAAGCAAAACAACAAGGCAGATAATTTGAACTTTTCTTTTTGTTTTAAGCATTTTATCCGCCCCTTTTGCTTATTACTGATTTTTACTAACTACAAAACGACCATCTTTTTGACTGCAGGAATAATCCTTTGCGGTAAATGCCGAAACATCGTGACTAAAGCTACCGCCTGTTATTTCAACCTTATATTTAGGGTTGTTTAACTCATAAACCAAGACTGCGTTTTGGTGATGAGAAGTGAAAGACGACTCTCCGCCGATTGTTACTGTGGTGGGGTAGTCATAGCCTGTTTCAACATATAAAGCCGCTCCAACATCGGAAAAACCATTGCCTTCAAATTTTGGTAATTGAATGGTTGACTCAGGATTATCTATCTTTAATGCTTCAACGGTGCTATCTATAACGGTTATGAAACCACCTTTAACAACAAGGGGCGTAATGCCTTCAATTTTGGTTGATTCAACCAAAAGTTTGCTTTCCTTTTGGGGATGATAAATACCCGCATAGGTAGCTTTAATAGAGCTGTTTTTCACCGTTATATTGGTACCAAAATTACCTGCGGCTAAAACGCTACCATTACCAACAATACCGTAGTCTCCGGTGCTTACAATATCGGTGTTTTCTATATTAAGATAAGTATATGCGTTTGTAACACTACCGTTACCCTTTATAAACACGCCCGAATCGGAACAACTAATAGAGCAGTCTATAATATTCATAACAGTATCGGTGTTTTTAGCGGTTTGGTCGGCAACCCAAATGGCATCGCCCACATCACAAATGGTAATCCCGCTAAGCGCAACCATACTTCCTTCGGCGGTGATGAGCGCACCTGTATGGGATTCATTACCCGCAATGGTGCCATTCATCATACTTAATGATGAGCCTTCCTTCATTGCTATAATTGTGCCTGTAAGATTGGTAGTAATGGTGTTTTCTGACAAGTTAATAATCTTTTGTTTGCCGTTTGTTATATCAATTTCTTCGTGGATTTCAATATCGCTTGAAAGAACCACCATATTATGTGTGTCGTCGGTTAAAGCGGTGCGTAATTCTTCTTCAGTGCTTACGGTTACAGAATTTAGCTTCTTTTGTTCAGCTAAAATATGCAAGTTAGTATTGAACTGCCTTTTTGCTTCGGCACTCGTATTACCCAAATTGGTATCTACAACACTTTCATACTCTATTTCGCTAAGAGTACATAAGTATATCCAAACGCCGCTTCCATTTTCATCCACCGAAACGGGATAATAAACCTTGCCATCGGAAGTGATTTTTGCCGCGCCGTATTTTCCTGCATAACCATCAGTAGCGGTTATTTTATTTAAAAAGGAAGAAAGGCTTGTTGTACCGTCAACCGTTTGAAGTTTGTCATCCTTAAATGTAGCCGACTCAAAATCATAAACAATAGGTCGGAGATATTCGTTAACTGAGGCGGAATCGGCAGTAACCGTTCCGTTAAAATAATAGCCCAAAACGTCATAAACCCATTCCCACATTAAAGGGGAAGCGCTATTTTCGTTTAAAAATAGCTTTTGCTTAGCAAGTACGGTGTATGAATACTCTTCTGCGCTATTAACGTAAACTTTATTTACCGTTTCTTCATTACGAACAACGGTATCCTCAACGTAAAAATAAACGCGTTTGCGCATATCGGCAATATCGTTATATAAAGGAACCTTGCTAACGCTAAAGCTAACGTCAATAAGACCCTCGCTGGAATTATAAACCTCTACATCAAGGGCACCTTTTTCACCCGGAGCGATATTCGCAAGTTGATTTTTAAGATTAATGTTTTCGTCCATACCCCATTCTGTAACGTTAAAAACAAGGCCTGTGGACTGAATAACATTGGTGTGCCAAGCGGCAGTCATAGCAAAAACCATAACGCCTGTTAGCACTATTGCAACGCCCGAAAGTAATAGCTTACCAAGCATTGAACGCTTGATTTTTTCTTGAGGTGTTTCGTTTTCACTACCAAAAAGTATTTTAACCGAAACAAATTCCCAAGCCTTTAAAGCCTTTTGTTTAATAGCCTTCAAAAAATTGCTTACGGACTTCTTTTTTTCATTTAAGGGAAGCTTTAAAAAGCTTTTAGTTTTCGCCAGTAGATGCAGCTTTCGTGCCTTCGCTATCCAACTGCGGAGCATCGCTATTAACTTTTCCACAGTTGTTTTGAACATCATTCTGCATCTCCTTTCTTAACTCTTCTTCAACCTTTTTATAAAGTTCTGTATATTCCTGCTCGGAAATCGGCTCAGGATTTTGGCTTTTTTGTTCATCTAACTGCTTATTCGCAGCAACAATGGCTTCCTTCATATTTTTAATAGCATCTTTAAAAATCCATATTGCTATTAAAACAACCGGAAGAATAATACATGCTAAAAATCCGAAATCACTGGTTAAAAAACGAATTATTTCTGCCATTTTGCTCCCATCTCCTGTATAGTTAGTAACACGGCCTATTAGTTGTTTTTCGCTCACCAAGGTTGCATCCACAATCGGATTTGCATCACCCTTAGTTTGCAAAGCAATAGTACCATCGGGATTTGTATAAATCGCAATAACACGGTGGGTAATAATCTTAGGTCCCTGTCCAATTTCGTTAGACCTAAAGCAAATTATATCATTTTCTTTAATTTCTTCAATCTCTACCTGCTTTGAAGTAAGCAGTGCGCCAACGGGAATTTCGGGCTCCATACTTCCCGTTACTACGCGGAAAACACTAGTTCCAAAGAAAGAAACGTAGCCCGTTGAAAGGCTTTGAAGTGTGAAAAACAAACAACAGGCAACGGCGATAATGAGTAACAAGGTGGAAAAGCCTGAGATTAAGCGAATCTTTAACCTGCTTTGTATTTTTTTTAATATATTCACACGCCATCTTCTCCCTACCTAAAGCCAAACCTAGCTGTTGCTACCTGCCAATTCCAAATTCAAAAGTATTCCGCCACTTGCCTTAGTGTTAGAGCAGTCAACGTCTTGACCTTCTGTCCAAACAAACATTCTAATGCGCTGTGGCACGTTTTTTTCAAGTTCAATAATAATAACGTCATCGGTTGCACCGGCGGAAGAAATACCGCTAAAAAGTTCGGGGTCAACAATGCCGTTTTTATCAGCGGCACGAATTAAATCATTAGTTCTTTTAATGAAGGCACCTTTTTCTAAAAGAGTACCACACTGATAACCCAAATAATTGCGATAAAATTCGTTTGCCATTTCTTTGGTATCATCAGAGTGAGTTCCCTTTAAATATGCCTGAAACATCTGGTCTAATAAATATTGGTCATCGGTTTTAGTCCAATTTGTTGCTCTTTGAACGGTTGTATTGCTCGATACGTCAACCGGTCCGATAACGCCATTCACATTACCTATAGGGCGGGTTATAATATAGCTACCATCGGGGCAGAGCTTGTATTCAAGACCATCGCTGGAAGGTGTATAAACACCGTTTTCATTATGGCGGTCGGCATTTGGCTCATAAATGGTAAAGTTTGAAGGATAACTGTTTGGATAGTTTCCTTTTTCGCTGTAAATTCCCTTTAAATAGCGATACTTATCATCATATTCGCCGCTTTTGGTATACTCGTTCATGGAAAAATCTGTAACCTTTTGGTCGTTTGCCAAAAATCCAACTCTGGCATAAGTGGCGGCTCCTTGAGCAGAAAAGTCTAAAGTGTGACCGCCTGATTTATTTTCTATAGGGGTGGGAAGGCCTACTAAATAGCTGCCGCCGTTACCCGCACCTGCAGAAACTCTTAAACTGCATCGCGATGGAGAAACCACCCAAAAATCTATATAAGCATAGCCTCCCTGCACCACGCGGTTATCGGGCAACTGGGCTAAATTACCATAAAGAAGTGAATTATCTAAAAGATATTTATCTTCTTCGTTTGCACTGCCGCTTTCGGAGTAATTTGGAAAATACCAATTAACACCATCGGCGGTTGAAACGGGGGCAAGTTCTACTAATTCACGCAGATATTCATAACCTGCCGCCTTAGAAAAATTTAAGGTATCGGAAAAGGCGCCCGGGTAATGCACTTTTTCGCCTTCTACCGTTTTTGTTACATCGGGAGCAATTAAAATGGTGTTTTTGCCGCCGATGTTAATTTGCAAACCCGAAACGGAAGGCGCAGCAGAAAGACTTAACCACGCGTAAGAAGATGCTACAACAACCACCAAAGCAATAACCACCAAAACAGCAACCGTGATTAGCTTAATAAAATTTTTGTTCATTATGCATTCCTCTTAAACGGGCCATTGTTCTTACGGCGCAAACGTCTGCTTTCTTCAAACTGCTCACGCTCAGCATTTAATTTGCTAATATAGTCGCGTCTTAACTGCTGCTGCTGTGGCAGGTCTGCTTTGAAATTATTTACAACAACAAAAATCGACTCTAAATCCTTTTTGTCTTGCTCAAGTTGTTCGGCAAGCTTCTTTTGCTCTTGCTCTAAGGCAAGACGCATTTCTTCCTGCCTTGCAAGTTCTAAACGCTCTTTTTCTTCCAACTCGCGACGGCGTTTAAGCTCGGCTCGCTCTAAGCGGCGTTTTTCTGCCGCTTTAATATCTTCTACCGCATCGCCAAAATCAGAAAGCTCTGCCTTTTTAACCTTTTGAGCAGCATTTTCACGCGCTTCAAGCTGGTCGGGCAAGGCTTTTATAAATTTTTCTATTTCCTTGCGGTATCTTGCCGCTTGGCGACGGTCTTCATTTTGTTGCTCTAGCTTTTGTATTCTTAGGCGCTCTTCCTCCGCCTCTTTTTCACGGCGAAGGCGCTCTTTTTCGTCCTCTTTTTCACGGCGAATGCGCTCTTTTTCAGCCTCTTTTTCAAGGCGGATGCGTTCTTCTTCCTCTTTTTTCTTGCGTTGCTGTTCTTCAACAAGTCGGCGGCGTTCCTCCGCCTCTTCACGCATTAACTGCTCTTTTGTAAGGGTTTCAATAAGAACCTTGCGCACCTCAACGTCGGGAAGGTCGTAATCTTCGGTTAATTCTTCTACAATTTCACGAATAAACTTGGGTTTAAGCGTACGCTTACGCTGTTTTAACGGAGCAGGAATACGACGGTCTTTTTCGTTTTCCAAATAACCTTTAAGCACAATGTACTGATACATTATGTTATGGAAAAGGTCCTTTTGGAACTGCTCTGAAATATTGGGATTTTGCTCGGTAATTTTAACGGCATAACCTACGTCGTCATACTGTTTTAAAAATTCCCAAAGTTTACTTATAGCCTTGTAGTGCGGATTTTTCTTTAAAACGTTGGTTTTTACAACGGCGCCCTTAACCCTGGGAAGACGTGCCATCTGCTGAGCAAAAGGAGTATTCATAAACATAGTAAGAACTCTGTAAAGTCTTGCTACACTTGAAAGCATATCACCATTTTTTTCTTCAGTTTCTAAAATGCTTTCCTTCTCTTTAATATGCATAAACATATCAAAATGGATAGTTTCACTAGCACATTCAAGGTCGGACTGCATTTTAAGCTTTGCACCAAATTCATCGCCCATAACGTCAAAAAGGGCATCGTAACGAATGCGCACAAAGTGATGCGCCGCTTCTAAAACGGTGTAAACAAATCTGTTTTCATAAAGCTCGTTAGAATCATCGCGGAGCTTTTGCATTAACTTATTTGGTTTAACGTCATGTGTTTCATAATCATAAGAAGAAACAAGGTTTCCGTGCTGTGCAAGGTGGCGAACAACGTCCTGACCACCCCTTTTTGCGTGAGCAACGTTTACAATAAGCTCTTCTTCCTTAATTACGTTACGTGGATTGGATATAATGTTTTGAAAAGCGCCTAAGGCTTCATCAACAGCATCAACCCATTTAGGATCGATTATCTTTTCGCTGCGGCGGTTGGAGAACTGAAATTCATTTTCCGCCTTTTCAATCATATCCATAAAAAACTCGTAGAAATCAGAGCTGGCCAAGGTGCGAATAACTCCACGGGCATACTTTTGATAAATGGCATCAATAGATGCTGATTTTTTTGAAGTGTTTTTTTCAGCCATGACCTGCTCCTTTCCAGAGTATACTTAAACTCTTAATATTTTAGTTTGCGTTCTTTTTAAGGCTTTCTATATATTCCTTGCTGATTTTCATTGCATTTTTACCGAAAACCTTATCAAGATAATTGCTAAAGCGGTTAAGTTCATCACGCATAAAGCCAAGACTTAAAGATTCAAACTTACGCAAAACTTTTTTAGCAACTATAAAGTCGGTTGCTTCTATCTCGGTACCACCACAAGCAATATAACAAGGAACAAAATCACGAATTTGCTTCATAACACGATTACCAAAAGCCAAACGGAAGTTTTTAATAAGATACTCGTTTACAAGTTCGAGCTTATCTAAAGTTTCTTGTGAGATAGGATACTTCTTTTTAGCTTCGGCAAACATAGCGTTAATGTGGTCGGTGCTAATATAAATAGGATTGGTTTTTTCACATTCAAAGGCTTCAGCACGGCTATCCAAATCAATAGGAATAGCACGGTCATACACCTTATCGGCCACCGCAAAGGTGGAGTCATCGTTATTGATGGTACCAACAAACCAAAGGTTATTGGCAATTGAAAGTTTACCGCCCTTAATTAAGCAGGGGTCATTATCCCACATAGCTGTAACAAGGTCTATGTTCCACTCACTTTCAAGCGGCATTTCCAAAATTGATAAAATTTCTGCAAAATAATATTCCACACGGGCAATATTCATTTCGTCCAGAATAACCATATGAGGATCACGATAATAGTTTGCCTCATAAACGGCTCTAAGAAAATCGGTTTCAGTATAGGTTTTAGTAAATTCATTAAAGTAACCGTAAAGCTCGGTACGCTCACGCCAAGAAGGCTGAACCGAAACAACGGTAGTATCCTTTTGAACAAACTTACCAAAAGCATAGGGCAAAGATGTTTTACCTGTACCTGAAATACCTTGTAAAATTACAATTCTTGAAGTTCCGAGCGCCGCAATAAAAAAGCGGATAAGGTCTATCTCGTAATAAAGACCGAGCTCTGAAGCGGCATAGTTACGGAACCGCTCACAAAATTCTGCTAAAGTAATTTGATAGTCATAAACGGGAGGGCGATATTCGGTTTTATAGTAATTATCAACCGAAGTAAGACGGAAAAAGCGGCTATCTGCAGGATCAACACAGGGCGACTGGAATGTGTTGCGATTTGTGGAAAGCGCAGTGCTATCACTCTGCTCTTCGGTCTTTTCTTCATAAAGAGAATCCATCATAACTTCTTCGGGCTTTATGCCGAGTTCGGCAACCTTAAGGGATAATAGCTTATCCTTTTCGTAGTTGGCGCGAATAAGGTCACGTTGAAGTTGACGCACCTGACGAACAACCTCATCATGCTTTTTAACAGGCACTCTAAAACGGAAAACGTGGCGGAATAATTTAATAAGCATCACAATTATCCAAATGGTGAGCGCAAGTAAAATTAAATGGGTTATAAGGAGTAAAATCCAGTCCATTGTGCCAAAATCAGGCGAATGTTCCTTTATGAGCTTAACTCTCATAGGAAAATTAAGTAAATAATTAAAGAAGTTAAGAACGGAAAGCAAGACTTCCCAAATTGCTTGGAAAATCCTGCCTATATCCTCATAAAAATAGCGAAAGAAATTATCTAACACAATTCATTACCTCAAAAGCCGTTTTATTCGCTTTTTTCTGAATCAGCCGAAGCACTTTCAGCTTCTTTTTTTGCCTGTTCCATCATTTCTGCGCGGATTTTTTCACGAAGCTCAGCTTCAAGTCGCTCGCGCTCGGCCTGTTTTGCAGCTTCATCGCGAGACTTCTGCTCTTCAATTAAATCTTCGGTGCGTCCACGCTCCTGCTCAAAACGAATTCTGCTCTTAACGTTCTGATACTCAAATAGTACGCGGAAGAACTGAATTAACTGATAAAGCAAGAATATTAAAACAGGAATAACAACAACGATTAAGAAGCCTGTGCTTGTTTGTAAATAGTCAAAAACCTTACCTACACCGGGAATGCGGAATGAATATTTACCAACGATTTCTGCTTCGTGAACGGTTAAGGTATCGACAGTGGTGTTGTTATCACCCTTTGTAGCGAAAATTAAATATCCGTTACCATCATAAATCTCTACAATACGGTGAGTATTGAGTACGCGTTCGCCATCAATAACTGTCCAATAGGTTATGATGTCTTGGGGTTTAAGGGTTGCTGGGTCCTTAACAGCGGTGTCAACAACTAAGTCGCCGGGCATTAAGGTGTCATACATTGAGTCGGTTTGTATAGAAAATAAGCGCAAGCCCAAAATACTTGGAACGCCACTACCCGAAGTAGAAACGTAGGAAACATAGGTTGCCATAATTGCCAAAAGAATAGCAATTACCAAAACAACGTTGATTACGGTGTTTAAAACCTTGCTTTTTTTGGTGGGCTTTTTCTCTACTTGCTCATTTGCCACGCCTTCTGCCTTAATGGATTGGGTCTCTTTTTTTATACTCATAAAACCTCTCCTTTTATTATCCAAGCACTTTTTTAGTGCTAAATAAAAACAACTCTTTGTTGTTTTAATTCCAAATTTTACTGAATAGGCACTAAGCCTGAACCACTGTCGGCACTTGCCTCAAACTGAATGTTTGCGGTAAGCTGTGCTCCGCTACCAAGCGCATTTACACAGTCTATATCCTTGCCTTCCAGCCATATATAAACATCTATTTTAACCTTTTCATCTGATGAAAGTTCAAATAGTTCTTTTTCTTCTTCAAATTTGCCTGTACTCCAAGATAAAACACCACGTTGAACGGGTTTTTGCTCTTTCCAGTTAAAAGCCGATTGGCGAATTAACTGCGAAGGCGGTACAAGCTCTTCTCCCCCATCTAACGAAGGAGTATTTAAAACACCGCTACTGCCGTTTATATGAGCATCGGCATTTGGTTCGTATATAAAAAAGTTGCTATCATCTTTTTCGTTGCCGTAACTATCTAATTTTGTGATTTTAAAGCCAATACGGGTGGCGTACTGTGCGCCAAGACCACCATCGGTATGAATTTTTTCATCATTCTGCCACAGTGGTGTACCTATTAAATAGGTGCCTGTTAAATTTTCCCCATCAGCCGTATTTAAGCCTTCTTTCAGACTTACCGAAACGTTCTGCTCGGTGCGCCCGTAAACCGTGAACTTAACGTAATGACCATCACGGCTATTTGTATCCTTTTCATCGGATAACTCTACGCCAATATCTATAATGCGTCCATCTGTACCCATTAAGGCGGTATAAAACCGTTCCTGCTCGTTTGACCAGGTTACAGGGGTTAAAATTGCATCAACATCAACAACATCTGTATAGTTTAACTGCTGTTGCCAGTCCTCTTCCTTCGCATCTGCCGACCAGGCAAGTTGCAAACCATAACTGCTGTTAATAGTCATCTCCATATCGCTAACTTTAGGGGTTTTACTTGTTCCAAACCAGGTGTACGTTGCTACAACACATAGGGGAATCAGTACAAGCACCAACAAAAGCAAAGCGATAATTAAAAAGCGTTTTTTTCTTTGCTGCTCGCTATGCCAAATTTGCTGCTTTGGGCTCAAAACCGTTCCTCCTTCCTAAAAACAGCGATACAAAGATGCACTGAAACTCTAAACATCTCAAAAATTTAAAACCTAATTCAAAAAACCTATATTTAAAAGGTGATTTTTTTAAAAAAATATACGCAACAAACCAAGCCCATTAAAATTCTTTGCATTTTTTAATGGGTTTTTAGCGGTTTTAGGGTGAAATTTGCTCTAACCAAATTTCTTCCATAAAGCCGTATGCTCCCGCCCACGATTTTGGTCGTAGGCGGGAGTAACTTTATAAAATTTAATTAGTTTCCTTTAGAATAATTTTCTAAATTACTGTTGCTCATAGGAGTTAAGGTTGCACTGCTTGCAAACTGGAGATTAAGTTTGCCGTTTAAGTTAGCTGCAACACCTGCATCACCATTATCAATAACGTCGCCGTCAAGATATACTAAAGCAGTTACCTTTTTAATCTCGTTAGCAGTAAGAGCGGTTAAAGCAACGCTTTCATCCTTAGTGGTATCTGCGGTGTCATCATCAAGGAAATCACCAACAGCCAAAGCACTAGGTATATTATTATTAGCAGGATTAACAGTGAAGTCAGCTAATTTAAGATCTAATTTATACTGATCACCGGAAACGGTACCGTTTTCGGTATCTAATTTAGCTACACCGAAGATTTCACCGGAAGTTGTATCATAGAATACAACACGGACACCTTCTGCTAAGCCATCAATCTTATCTTTTGTGTACTCACCGCTAATGGTGAATGCCATATTGCTGCCTGCGCCCATTAATTCAGCGTTATCGTTATCGCTATAAACGCGGTTTGCAGCGTTAGTTTGGAGCTCTAAGTAAGAATCGGTAGCATTGGTGCGGAAAAGTAAATCAACTGTGTAACCGTAGGTATCGGTTAAAGCTTTTTCTGCGCCTGGTTGAGCACCGGGTATAACGGAATCTTTAACAAGAACATGAACACCGCCTAAAAGACCGGTAGCGCCGTATTGGCCCTTAACTTCAACAGGTTTTTTTACGCCACTAAGGTTAACACCTTCAACAACTACGCCTTCAGGGAAGGAGATTGTGCCGGTGTAGTTACCAACGAAATCAGCGATATCTGCGAAAACACCACTACCTGTAGCAAAGGAGAATGTCAAGCCGTCACCGCTAAGAACTTCTTGCATAACTCTATCACGAGCGCCATCTGTATTGTTCTTTACGGACATAACATCTTCGCCACAAATTTCAATACCGGTAGTGTTTAAGATTGCGCTAACTGAAGCTGAAACTTCGCCCCAAGTGCTGTCGCCACTTGCAGGAAGAGCTGCCTCTGCACTTTCAAGAGCAACAAGAATATCATCGTTATCATCAATTACGTCAGTAATCTCAGTAAATCCGGTTAAATCTACGCCTTGTTCATCTTCTAAATATGTAAGAGTTTCAGAAGCGGTCTTGTTGCCGATAGTATTAACAGCAAGTTCCCATGCATCATCAGTAATATCTTGAGCGGTAAGAACAACCATCATAGCAGATTTAAGAGAAGCATCGATAGCTGCAGAAGCATTTTTTAACTTTGCAATCAAGTTTTTAAGTACGGCGATATCGGCTTCGGCAACAACTGCATCGTCACCGCTTGACAAATTGTTGATAGCAAGACCTGCTAAATCACCGGAATAAAGGTTGATAGCACCTAAAGCTTCGTTTCTAGCAGTTAAACGATTGCTTTCAACAGCGTTTTTGTAGTTACGACCTGCGAATTCACGCTCAGACATATTAGAAGCGGAACCGATAGCGTTTACACCTGCATAAGTAGGAGTTTCAAGAGCCATAAAGCCGGTGTTCATTTCATATTTACCAAGTAAAGTGTTTGCAGAAAGGTTCATAACGCGACCGTCGGAACCATAAATAGCATATGCTAAAGGTGAAAATCTATTTGCGATGTAACCTTTACCATCTGTAATGGTAGCATTCAAACGGGAAGGATAAAGAACAATATCGCCTAAACCGTAAGAAGCACCGGATAAATCGATTAAGTTACCCCAAGTAATGTTTGAAACTGTAGCATCTGCGGTAGTATCAATAGAAGAACCTTCATAGCTGGCAGGTTCGCTGTTACCGTATACAGTATCATATGTACCAAGAGCAATTTCCAAGTTACCGTTAGCGCCAACGTTAGTGGTAATACCCTTAACTTCAGGAGCTGTAGATAAGGTGAACCATGCGTAGGTTGATGAAATGGTCATAATGCAAGCAACCAAAAGCATTGCTGTAGCTGCTACTAACTTTTTACGAGCAGACTGCATTGTAGATTGTTTTGAGTTCATCTTTTTTTACCTCACTTTTTCAAATTACGTGTTTTTTCTCCCGCCGGAGAATTAAATATTATATCTTACACTTTTTAACGGTGGGTTAGAGCCACCTTAAAAAGTTTAGGACATCTGGTTTTCAGTGTCAAGCAGTTCAAAATCCATTTGAAGTCCTATATGGGCACCGATTAAATCATTTGTGCAATCGGGGTCATCACCTTCAAGCCACATTACAACGGTGTACTTATGAACTTCATCCTGCTTAACGTTTTTTAACACCTTTTCGCAAATGATATCATCTTGCTTAAAGGGATAAGGTTTCAAACGGTAATAGGTGCGCCCCGAACGCTCTGCAATAACTGAATATTGGTCGGCGGGAAGACCTTTATCGGAATAGGGGATTTCCCTATATCCATATCGATTATTATCTTCCGCGGGTAAACATTCTTTACCGCCTGTGGTGGCGTTTTTTTCGGCATAAACTACTGGTTTGCCATCTTCAAAAAGCATTACCCAAATAGCTTTTGATGCATCCAAGCTTTCAGAATTTATTGAAAGGGAGAGAGCACAATCTGCCGCGCCTTCGCCACGCTTTGCAATATAAAAGGTATGAGCAAAATAGTTAGAACCATTATGCGAACCATCTATATCGTTTAAATTATTTGGTAAATCGGTAATGGAAATACAGGGTGCATCTTCAACCGGTTCGCTGTAAATTCGGGAAGTGGGATTTGCAAAATCTACTGTATTGCAAAGCTCAAAGCCTTGGTCTACTAAACTATCGGCTAAATTTATTGTAAAGTGACCGCGCATTTCAGTGACCATTGAATAGCCGTATAACGCGGCTAAAACCAACGCCGCCGCGGCAAACAACATTCCAAGTGCACCGCGATGCCATAACCATAACCAAAAAGCCAAAAATCTGCCTTTATCAAAATAAAGACCTAAACTTGAAGCGGTTGCTTCAAAATCGCGACGGGAATATATACCCTGCTCACGCATTTGCCTTCGCAAGTCTTTACGGCCTTTTTTTATTTCGGCAATTTCATCACGAGTAAGCAGAATACCCGCGCGCCTTTTTTTAAAAAAAGAAGGATAATCTGCAGGGTTTTGAGACCTTAGCTGACTCATAACTGTACCTCACGCTCACGCAATAAGCATTCGCGGATAACTGCATCTTCATCCACAGTTTCACCGTTTAGGTGACTGCAAACACCGCAAACTCCACTTTCGATTAACCAATTAAGGTGCTGATGCTCATTACAACAAGCGAAAACTTCAATATTACGGTCTTGTAATGCGCGTATGTCAGAAGCGTAGATAGGCTTTGTGCTGGTTTCGGGTGAAAGTCGCACGTGGTTAAAGCCCCACTCCTTAAGCATTGCGGGAGAAATAGATTCAGGATGATAGTTATCAAGCACCAAAGAAACACCGTTTTTAAGATAACGGCGAATAATTTCGGTTTCGCCTTTATTGGCATTTAAAACTTTTTCTTCGGGGATAGCAATTAAAAGTTTTGAACGGTCTATAGGTTGGTGAGCAAAAAGCTCTTCAAACCTTTTTAAATGATTTTCCTTGCAGAAAAACTGTGAAAACATTGGTATTAACAAACCTTTGAATTCAAGTTTGCAATTTTGCATACGAAGCACCATATCTGCCGCTTCATAGAGAAGATAAAATGCTACGTCTGCTATGAGATCGGTACGCTCAAGCCGAGGAGCAACCGAATTCATATCCTCATACTGATCCGCTTTAACAGCGAACCAAGGAATTGCCTCATAGGCTTTTAGGGTGGACTCGCCACCTGTCATTCCTCTAAATTTTAATCCCATTGGACGACCTTTGGCTTTTTTAACCAAAGGAACCGTTAAGGGAAGTTTCATTGTGTAATGAATGTATTTATTAAAAACATTTTGAATTTTAGAACGTGCAGATTTAAATACTGCGCACAGTTCAGGCGAAAACGCCTTACCGCTTTGCTCTAAGATGGCATTAAAGGCTTCGGAAAAGGGGTTTTCCGATTTAAAGTCTGCCGAAAGGTGATCAAACTCTTTTGCAATGCCAACTATTTGAGCAATGGGGCTAATATCATCTTTAGTGAGTCCTTCGGGGTAGCCTGTACCATCAAAACGTTCCATATGCTGCTGACAGCTTTCGCGAATCATAAGCCAAGGAATATTTTGTGTTGGTGGCTCTCCCTCGCCCTTGTAACGCTTGTTGCCGTTACTCGCCTCTTGAAGTTCAGCAACGAGCATACGACCGGCTTGAGTGTATTTACGGTAAAGCTGTTTTTCTTCTAAAGAAAAGGCTTCACTATAAATTTGATATTCTTCAGGGACTAAAGCTTTACCTAACTGATGATACATACCGCATTTGTAGGCAAGTTCCGCGTAGGTCGATTGCATTCTCTCCGACCCACCGGATTGATGCAATCCAAACCCTGCCGCACAGGCTTCTAAAAAAATCGCCTGAGTGTACCCAGCAATTCTAACCGATTGCTGTCGTACAACGGGGCAAAGGCCCCTAAAGGCCTCCTCCCACGTTTCAAAGGTTTTTCGCATATTGCTTTGCTGCATCACTAATCTTACCTCAAACCAAACGATTAATCATCGTTTATATCGTAATCAATTAATGGAGTATTGTCAGTAAAATTCTTTTTGCGACGTTTGAAATAGTAAATTCCAAAACCAACAAGACCAAGATTGATAACAAAGCTAACGATAAATAAGATCAACCAAAGTTTATGTAACCAGATGTTACAGTAATCATCTGTAGGATTAACCTCAACTGGTGTATCTACGCCTATGATTTCGCCTTTGCCTAATTCTTCAAGCTTTGCTTTGTAAGCAGCAAGCGCATCTTTAAGTTCTTTAGTTGCTAATGCAACAGCTTCATCATTACCGTTTTTGAGTGCTTTTTCTGCGGCTTCAATAGCAGCAACTAATCTATCGCTTAATGCTTTAAGCTCATCTTTTGCTAAGAAATCTTTAGCCTCTTTAATGAGAGCGCTTAAATCTTCATCGTATAAACGAACAAGATTTGCGATAGCTTTTTTAAGGTTGCTTGCAGCGGTGTTGATTTCGGCCTGAGTGCTTGCTTTAAGAGCAGCTTTTGCTGCAGCTAAAGCAGTTTGCATATTTGCCCAAGAATCTGCGCTGTAATCGCTCTCGGTAAGACCGTTTGCGATAGAGATTTGCTTCTTTAAAGATGTAAAATCTAAACCGGTGCTGGCAGGTTTAGAAGTAGTGGTAGGTTTAGAGCTGGTAGGCTTAGAAGAAGTAGTAGGCTTAGAAGAAGTAGTAGGTTTAGAAGAAGGATCTACCTTCTTTTCAATTACCTGAACGGTTACTGATTTATTTAAACCATCTTTAAAATCATTACCTGTTTTGTCATCTACTCTTAAGTAGTCAGAGAATGTAACGGTGCAGGTGTCGCCAACCTGTGCATCTGCACTGATTTTAGCGGTAAGAGTAACAACAAACTCTACTTTTTCGAAATTACTAAGTATAAATTTAGTAGCAGTAATTGGTCCGTAGGGGGAATTTCCGGGAGTTACAGAAGAGAACATTGAACGGTTGCTATATTTAATGCTACCATCCAAACCGAAACAAGCGCCCTCGGAAAGCTTGATTGTAACGGTCTCACCGGGTGCTGCTTTGATGGTTTGAGCAGAGGGTGTGGCGGCAGCTTGTGCCACCATACCCAAACTAAACATACTTGCAAGCATTACCACAATGAGAACGACAGAAAATAGCTTTTTAATATTTTTCATTGGTCATATCTCCTATTGTTCAGTAAATTACTTTGTTTGTGAAACATATCCGTTTTCATCCCAGAGTACGTACTTGGTTTCGCAAAGTACTGTATCACGAGAATTGAGCTTACCGTCAAAGTTCATATCAGCAGCCATTGCGCTGTAACCTTCAAGTGAAAGCTCATCAACGTAAGCAAGTTTCATTTGTAATACGTCACGAGAATTGAGTATACCGTCGCAGTTGGTATCACCCATAATAACGATATTATAGGTAACGCTTACTTCAACGCCATCCTTATTTGTTGCAACTACCTTTACGGTATCGCCTGTGCAAACAAGTTCATTGTTACCGCGAACGAAAGAGTCACTGCCGTACTTGTAGATAGAAATATTGTACTTAGAAGCATTATCTATCTTGAAGTAAACTTCAGCAAATTCCTTAGCGGTGAAGCCTGCGGGATTAACGTCTAAGTAGATTAACTTATTATCAGCATCTACCTTAGCACCGCGGATGATACCATCTTCGGTATCTACGTTGGGTTCAGGAATATGAATCTTAGGTAATTTAGCTAATTCTTTTTGCTCTACGAATACTTCGCCGCAAACAGAACAGTGTGAACCTTCTGTTAAACCGGTTTCAGTTTCTGTAGGAGCCTTAGCAGGATCAATAACCTTGGTATGACCTGTAGCAGGGATTTCGGTTTGTTCTGCAAATACCTCACCGCAGACAGAACAGTGTGAACCTTCTGTTAAACCGGTTTCAGTACAGGTAGGCTCTTTTGCAGCATCGGTAACTATTGTGTGACCGAGTGCAGGAAGCGGAATGGGCGCGATAAACACGTGTCCACAACCGTTAGGACAAACTACGGAGCTAGTGTAACCGTCTTCGGTACAGGTAGGTGCCTTGCCCTCAACAATAATCATACCGTGGCCGGTAGCAGGAATTACTTCGCCTTGCTCTACCATTTCGCCGCAGACAGAACACTTAGAAGCGTTTGCAACACCATCTTCGGTACAGGTAGGCGCTTTATTGTAATCTTCAAGAGTATGATGAGCTTTGATTACTTCTTGTGCTTTAACAACGTATCCGCACTTAGTACATATCTCACCATCGGTTAAACCGTTTTCGGTACAGGTAGCTGGATAACCCTTAACGGTTTCGGTTGTGCCTATGTGGTTAGTAGCAGCAACGCGATCGGTTACATAGGTGTCGCCACAGTTGCCGCAAGTGTGGAGTGTATAACCTTCCTCGTAGCAAGTGGGTTCAACAACTGTTTCGGTGTAAGCGTGACCAAGAGGACTGATAGGCTGTGGTTCTTTGCCATCTTTATACTTATGACAGTTCTTACACCACTCACCTTCTGTAGAACCGGGGTTCTCACAGTCAGGAGCTACTGCAGGAATGATTTCCCACTCATGCTGTCCGCCTTCGATAGCGTAAACAAACCAATTATCAACCTTAGTGCAGATAACTTCAGAACAGAATTCTTCACTGTTACAAATAATGCTGGCAGCGATATCTTCATCTGTTGTTAAGGTAGTATTACCATCTACAAACTCTAAAGTCATGCCTGCGAAGTCAATATTCTTTGCATTTACAAGCTTAAATGCTACTGCAGGTAAAACAACGTTTTTATCAAGAACTACAGGTTTATTGATGTAGATTGTTGCACCCTCGCGAGCTGCTGCGAATGCTTCTGCCAAACTATCGGTATTGAGATAGATAATACCGGATTCATCCTTAACGGTGATTGCTTTTTCCTCTGCAAAAAGAACAAGGGTCATCTGTGCATAGGTGTCAGGTTTATAGGTGTAAGCATATTTGTAAGTAGCATATTCACCACTAACTTTAATTGAAGCAAGTGAAGCGTTGCCGCCGCTTATATCAAAGTGGTCAACTACTGTTGATACAACCTTACGAGCGAGTGTGTAAAGTGATTCTAACTCAACTGCGTCATTAGCAGTAATGCCTAAAGCTTTAAGAACGGAGCTGAAGCTCATGCTCTTTGTAGCCTTAAGAGCTGCAGTAATTTCAGAAGCGGTTGCAGTTTCTATTGCTTTTTGTAATGCAATAGCAGAATTGCTTGTTTGATAATACTTAATTGCTTCAACCAATTCGGCTCTCTTAGCTCCCTTAGCGTTGTAAGCAAGGAATGAACCGATGATTACAGGATAGTTAACGTTCTTAGAAAGGTCTATTACAGCATCAGCTCTAGCTGCGCCGATAGCGCTGAAGCCTTTGCTATCATAAGTGACGTCTTCGATTTCAACTTCAAGTGCGTTGAAGGAAACTACGTTATCAAGCTCTCTGAGAACTTTAATCATCTTAGTTTGATGATCTGCAGGAACATCATCATCAAGTAAAACGTTAAGATGTGTGATTTGCTTATTATCTGTTGCAGCTTCAACATTGAAGGAGAAGAATGCATCGTCACCTTCGCCTTCCAACTTCATGAAAGGATTAAATGCTGCATTTTGAATTGTGTAGCTTACTAATGGAGTACCGTTTTCTAAAGCGTCAGCTAATGCGCCGAAATCGGTTACATCATCCATGAACTGAGTTGCGAAAGCAGAAGCGCCTTCGCAATCGAATACTTCAACAGCCTTGCCGATAAGTACAGAAAGGTCGTTGAGAGATTCGGTAACATTGTGGAGGTTAAGACTGTAAATTACATTACCGTCGATAACCAGTTCGGAACAATGGTAGTAATTGAACCAAAGTTTGAAGAGAAGGTCGGTTGCCATAACCTTTGCAGCAGCCTCGTCAAGTGACATATAGTCTGTGCCAAGGTAAAGGTTAAGTTCGCCATTTTCTTCAGCAATATTGAAGATGCCGTTGGTAACAACGTTTTCTTTTAAATAGTAGCCTGCTTCAAGATATTTTTCAGCGCCACTGAGATATTTACCTGCGCTTAAGGTGAAGTTTCCGCCATTGGCAATGAGCTTGCCAACTACGCTGCCGCAATCCTTAGTTCCAAGAGTGCTATCAACAACAGAAACATTGCCCTTTGCGGTAATATCGCCGCTAATTGTACAACCGTTAAGGTTGAGAATTATATCGTTATTGATTGTCATGTTACCGTGAACGTTAGAAATAAGAATAACAACACCATTGTCGCTTACCTTGCTGATGTCAGCAACGATATTTCTGCTCATATAGTATTTGTTAACAATTCCGCTAGCTTTAATATCAAGAACCATTGCTTGATATTCGGTTTCACGGTTTTTAAGTTCAACTGCTACAGGAAGGGCTAAGCCGGTATCCTTTTCAGCAATCATAGAAGACATATCGCCTAAGTCAATCTTGTTATTTAATAAAACATCAAGTGCTTCATAGGTTAATACGCCGTTATATTTGCCACCGTTGGAGCTACCTTCGAAAGCGATGCTATCGAATAAGTGGTCAAATGTGTTGTAGAAGAAGTCGATTAAAGCACGGTTTGCTTCGGTATCAAAATCGGCGATTGCAGAATAGAAACCTGTTTGCTCAATAGTATTGATAAAGGTTTCAGAAGAGATACCCTCGGTATCAAACACAGGAGCAACAAGATCATAGAAGTACTCTAAAAGATCTTTAAGCTCATAGTCTTGGAGAGAATCAAACTCAACTTGGCCAACAATTAACATAGAAGCCAAGAAGTAAGCGTAAACGCTGTCAGGAGCGTTAACTGCTACGTTAACTGCGCCTTCTTTGAAGTTAAGGTTAAGGTAAGGACGGATTTGCTCGATGCCCTTTTTAACCTTCTTAAGAAGCTCAGCCTGGCTATCGAAATCCTGATAGGTTACGTAGAATGCTGCGCTGGTTGTGTTGTTGATGTTTACACCATATTGCATAGTGCTTTCCATCAATTTACCACCAAACTGGTCAACATTGTTGATAACCGCATTATCAAGAACGATCTTATTATCTTTAGCACCGATAACGGTTGCGCCGGCTAACTTCATCTCTTTGATGTTGCCGTTAGCATCAATCATATTTGCGATAGAATCAAAGCCGAGATTGCTGTTTACTAACATATTAATAATAGTCTGAATGTAAAGCTTCATCTCGTTATCGCTGTTAAGACCGAATAATGGGCTTCCGTTAAGACCAACGTAAGAGAGATCTTGAATAAGATTGGTCATTTCACTTGCAAGTGCTGCAGGAGAAAGTGTACCGTAATCATTTGTAATACGAAGTACGATAGAAAGATTGCCGTTAGCATCTTCTACAGGAATGAATGCTACTGCTAATTTACCGCCAGAAACTAAGCCACCGTTAGCAAAAGCATTATTTAATTTACCAACAAAGTTGATTAAGTTCTCTCTGTTGATGTCAATAAGCTCGCGAGTGATAACCAACTCTGCATTAGCACCGAATAAAGCATCGATAGCTACGATGTCGGTACCTAATGAGTAATTCTCTAAAGCACCGGAAAGAACTTCCACGGTAGTAGTGCCATAGGTGTATTTGTATTTAAGACCTGCAACACCTGTGCCGGGGAGGATAATTGTATAAGCATCAAAAGCGTAAAGAACCTGCTCTGCTGCGCCTTCAACCTTAACTGTGTAGGTCTTAGGACGAAGAACAGAAGTGTAAACGGTATCTTCTTCTTTTAATACAACTGCTGAAGTTGGGAGATTTTTCTCTGCAACGTAATACTTATTATTAGGAATAGTTGCGAGAAGCTCGTTATACATTGCTTCAAATGCAACGGCAGAGATTTCTTTGCCTTGTGCACCAAAAGCTTCCTTCTTAAAGGTTTCAACTACACCATCGTTCTTATTAAGAACCTGAATTTCAACTGCGTAGCTAGTAAGACCGGGAGCGCTTGCAGAAACGTTTGCCTCTAAAACGAAGGTGTTATCAGCAACGTTGTGAGAGGAAGTAGAGCCTTCGCCCTGAACTGTTGCTAACAAGGCATCAACAAATGAGCTCTTAGTATTAACTAAAGCGTTAACAGGCTTTAAGGTTGTTGCGCTAAGCATATTTAATACTGCTTCAACCTTAGGTGACTGGCTTTCCATTCCCATACTTACGATAGTATCTTGAACGGCAGCGTCGTTCCAAACCTTTGGTAAAAGCTCATTAATAAGTGCAATTTGCTTTTGAATATTAGCAGCGTTTTCGCCCTTATAATAATAAGCAATACCGTCTTTTTGATATTGTGTTAAGTATTCATAGAGATAGGTTGAACCTGTAGTAGGATTGATGCATTCATCGGTGAGTTTTGCAAGAGCCTCTCTAGCTTGGGCGCTCATACCGGAAACCATAGTGCCGATACTACCTAAAAGGGTATTGTTAACGGTACCAAGGTTGCTATAGAAGCCGGGAGCAAGGAACTGATCTAAGTCTGCCTTTTGCTCGGCAACATCTTTTTCTAAGGTGTTGGCGATATTTAAGAATTCTTTAACTGTAGCAAATTCTACTGCATCAACAGAAAGCTGATATGCGATTTGTACACTTGAGAACTCTTTATCACATTTGAAGGTTGCCTCATATACAGTGCCAACCTTTGTGAAGGTGAAGGAAATATCACTTCCGCTACCCTTTACAACGTAAGCAGAAACAGGAATCCACGCAGCATCACTACCAACGATACCTGCACTCATAGGTTCTGCTACTACTTTATATTCATTATCAGAGCCAACGATAGCGGTAACTTTTGCTAATTTGTCTGAACTATCGGGGGTGCGATAATAAATTTTTTCATTCTTTTCATCCTTAAAAGCATCGCTGTTAAGAACGTTCTTTTCTTTATCGCTTAAAGCAGTACCAACAAACTTACCTGCAGCGATGAGCTGTGCAACCTTCTTAGAAGCGAGTGCTTTACCTTCTTTACGGGTAACTTCAATATCTTTTACGATGCGAACAACGGTGTTTTCACGGTGAGCAACGCCATCAATCTTATATTCATAAGATTTAGAAAGCTCTGCGGGACGTGGTAAGAGCCAGTTGTAACCATAAGGCACTTCAGTAACTGTTGTACCTTCGGTGTAGTTTTCGTTAATTTTATATTTTTTAGGACTATAAGTAATGGTGTAAGTAACGTCGTCAAGTAAAGCTTCAAAGGAATCAATTTCGTTTCCTTCTTTATCTTTAATTACAACGGTACGGTAGTAGTTTGCTTCACCAACGTTATACTCTTTATCCCAATTACCAAGTGTAGATTTTTCAATGCCGGATGCTTCAATAGCTGCAAAAACATCAGATGCAGCTACACCCTTATCCATTGGGAAGTTAATGCTTCCAACTTCAAGAGAAACGAGTTCTTCAGAGTTTTGAGAATTTAAAGGAACAACAGCAGCTGCTACGTTTACATTAACAACGTATTGGTCAACCATTGCAGAAATAACGGTTTCACAAGCAAGTAGCTTCTCTTTAATAGCAACATCACTATGGTCTTGTGCATAAAGTTTCTTCTTAACTGAATCGTATGCTGCTTTTACTACAACGTCTAAAGCCTGATACTCTTCGTCAGTAACGCCATCTTTGAGTAATTTCTTGCCAATGAATTTCCATTCCTGATTTTCGTAATCAGCAACAAAGCCTAAAACGTCGCCTAAGCCAACGCTACCGTTTGCACCGGTAACAATGTCTTCAACCTCAGTTGCTTTAGCAAGAGCGGTCTCAGCATATACGTCTAAATCAGCCTTTTTGGCAAGTAAGGTTGCTACTGCTTCGTCACCCTTAGCATAGATGGTGCGGATTGCTTCTTCAAGTAAATCCATAGCGCCAATGCCATCGGTACGAATCATTGCAGCAAAGCTTGCAAGGGTAGGATTGTTAGTGCTAACACTAATATTCTCTACTTTTGCTGCCTGTTGCTCTAAAAATACACGCTTAGCTTCGATCTCAGTATAAACAGCATTATCCTTACGGGTTTTGCCCTTAAGAGAATCAAAATCAGATTCTTTAATGTATAAAGAAGCAAGTGGCATTTCATTGATTTTCTTAATTAACTCTGCAATAGCTTTGTTAATAAGCTCTTGAACAGCATCTTCAACAACACCTGCTAACTCATTAGCGGCGTTATCAATTTTATTCTTTGCATCAGCAATGGTGCCTTCACCGGTGCCGGTTGCAAGATTTTTTAACTGATCTGCTAAGCCTAATAACTCATCGCTATTATCTACGATACCTTCCATTTGTGAATAGAACCAAGAAATGTCGCCTTTAAGCTGAGCGCCGCTTTCCATCATATACTGAACCTTGCTTTTTGCTGTGTTATAAGCATCAAGATCCAAGGAAAGCGTAGAACGGCTGCCGTTTTTATCATAATCAGCTAAAATGTTTCCAAGATATTTCTTAACGTTGGAATCACCACTTAAGCCAATAGTATAACCTGCAGCAAAATCGTTCTTAAGGTTATTGATGAAGGTGTTAAAGCTATCAAGCTGCTTTAACTGATCCATACCTTCCATGTTTTCAAGCGCACTGAAATCAACAGAATATGTAATACCATTGTAAAGAACACGGAGATCTTCCATTTTTTCTTCAATAGCATTAACAGCTAATTTTAATGCACTTGTGGAGTTGATCTGTGAATAACCCTCTGCAAGATAGTAAGGAGTATTGAGTAATAATTTCTGATCTGCCTCAGCCACAGGAATCATAAGAGCATAAGTCACCTCTGCTCTGTATGAGTTGGCGGGCTTTTTGAAATTACCAACGTATACGTCACCACTCTTGTTAAGAGTAACCTTAATGTCGGTACCTGCAGTGCCATCTAAATTGGTGTACTTAATCACCGCTGAAGTTGGCTCCCAAGTAAAACCATCGACAGTGTAAGGTTTAGCGGTTACGGTTTGTGCATCTGCATCTACCGTTACCAAGCCTTCGTCATTATCTGTTGGAATTGCCACTGAATAGGTTGCTCCGGCAATGGCTGAGTTAGCTAAGATAGCCTTCTCTTTGTCATTAAGCTCGGTGTAGTTGTTAGCAACCAACTCTCCGGCAGTTCCGGTCCAAACATTGTCAAGCTGGGCATTAATGGTCTCATCAGAATTAACCGCAAATACTTGGGTTACTCCAATGCTGGTAACAATCATCAATACCGACAACAACAACGCTGTGGATTTTTTGAGAAATCTTTTAAGGTTCCCCATTTTCGCATCGACCTTTCTAACATTATATTTACCACATTGCTTTACCGCCTAACAAACAACCTTTTAAAGTCATTTATTTATGACAATATTCCCCTTTAAAATTATAAAAAGGGACAATGAGGGTATTATGATACACTATAATTTTAGCACACAATTTTCATAATAGCAAGGGTAATTTGTTTATTTTTTTATAAATTTTTAATAAGTTTGTGACATATGCCGAAAATTACCTAAAAAAACACATAAATATATACATAAAATGAGAAAAAATCGGGGCAAAAATACCCCGATTTTCCATAAATTGTTATTAGTTTAACATACTTTTAGGTTTTTAGAAGCTCCCCAGCGTAGCGTACGCCCTCCATAGCGTCTTTTGCGTACTTATCGGCGCCTATTTTTTCGGCATATTCCTTGGTTAAAACCGCTCCGCCGACAATCACCCTGCAAAAGGGCGCTTTTTTCTTTATAAGAGCTATGGTTTTTTCCATTTCGCAAACGGTGGTTGTCATTAAGGCGCTAAGACCAACCACCTTGGCGTTAAGCTCTAAAACCTTTTCTAAAATCACTTCGGCGGGGACATCCTTGCCTAAATCCACCACCTTAAAGCCGTAATTTTCAAAAAGAAGCTTTACAATGTTTTTGCCAATATCGTGAATATCGCCGCGAACGGTAGCAATAACAATGGCGTTTTGCTCGTTTGCGGTTTCTTTTTGTGGTGCGGATGCCTTAATTACCTCAAAAGCCGCCTTTGCCGCCTCAGCGCTCATTAAAAGCTGAGGTAGATAAATGTGCTTTTCCTCATACCCCTTACCCACCACGTTAAGCGCGGGAATAATTTCGCTGTTTATTATATCAAGAGGCGAGCGGGTTAAAAGCAGCTGCTTGGTGGCTTCCGCCGACCTTTCCCTTAAGCCCTTTATAATTGCACCCTGACAGTCGGAATAACTGCTTTCTAATGTATTGGCGCTTTTTGTTTCCGCCGTGACGCTTGTTACAAACTGCTCGGCAGAGGCTATGTATTCATTACAGTTTTCATCCAAGCCTTTAAGGGCGTTATAGGTGTAGTAGGTTTTCATCATATCTGCCGAATAGGGGTTCATAATGGCGGCAGAAAGTCCGTTTTCCAAAGCCAAGGCGAAAAATGTGCCGTTTATGGCGTCGCGGTTCGGAAGTCCGAACGAAATATTCGAAACGCCGAGCGAGGTGTGACAACCAAGCTCATTTTTAATCTTCCTCACAGCCTTTAAGGTTACGGCTCCCGCATTATTATCGGCGCTTATAGTAAGGGCAAGGGGGTCAAAAATAATGTCCTTTTTATCTATGCCGTAGCTTTTTGCGGCCGAAAGAATTTTTTGAGCAATTTCAAAACGTTCTTCAGCAGTTGCAGGAATACCGTTTTCATCAAGAGTGAGCGCAACAACCACACCGCCGTATTTTTTAACGAGCTTAAAAACGCTGTCGATGCTTGCCCTTTTACCGTTTACAGAGTTTATCATAGCCTTGCCGTTATAGCGTCGAAGAGCCTCTTCCATAGCAGCAATATCAGAAGTATCTATTTGAAGGGGAAGATCTGTAACCGCCTGAAGCTCACAAACGGCAGTTTTAAGCATTAAAGCCTCGTTAATTTCGGGCAGACCAACGTTTACGTCTAAAATATCTACCCCTTTTTCCTGTTGCTTTACGCCTTCAGACAAAATGTAGCTTATATCATTTTCCAAAAGTGCCTGTTTAAAGCGTTTTTTGCCTGTAGGGTTAATTCTTTCACCGATTAAAACGGACTTTTTCCCAAATTCCACCGAATGGGTAAAGCTGGAAACTACGGTTAAATTTTTTGGTGTGATTTCTACGGGGGTAAGGTCTTTGATTTTATCACAGAGCGCATTTATATATTTCGGGGTGGTGCCGCAGCAACCGCCAACAACACGAACTCCTTTTTTTATAAGGTTTACAACCTCCAAAGAAAATTCATCTACAGTAATGTCAAAAACGGTTTTGCCGTTTTCACTTCGGGGAAGCCCCGCATTTGGCTTTAAAATTATCGGAACCGATGCTTTTTCTAAAAGAGTTTCAATAACGCCTTTAAGCTGGGCGGGACCGAGTGAGCAGTTGGCTCCAATGGCATCGGCGCCCATACCCTCAAGCATTGCAACCATAGCATCGGGGGTGGCTCCCGTCATAAGCTTTTTGTCTTCGTTATATGCGTTTGAAACCAAAACGGGTAAATCACAGTTTTCCTTAGCGGCTAAAAGGGCGGCTTTGGTTTCATAACTGTCGTTCATTGTTTCTATAAAAATCAGGTCTACGCCGTATTTCACGCCAAGGCGAACGGTTTTTGCGAAAATTTCTACCGCATCTTCAAAATCAAGGTCGCCAAGCGGCTTTAAAAGCTTACCCGTGGGTCCAATATCAAGCGCTATGAAGCGTTCTTTGGTGTTATCTGCCTGCTCTTTTGCCTTCTTTGCATTTAAAACGGCGGCTTTTACAATTTCTTCAAGCTCGGCATCGGAAAATTTAAGTGAATTTGCGCCAAAGGTGTTGGTGCTAACCACGTTGCTTCCCGCATTATAATAAGCTTTGTGAATATCTGTAATTTCTTCCGCGTGGGTTAAATTCCACCTTTCAGGATATTCGCCCAGCTTTAAGCCGCGCTCCTGAAGCAGGGTTCCCATACCGCCATCAAGACAGACTATATTCTCTTTTAAAAAATCTTTAAATTTCATACCATTACCCCTAAAGGTTTATTTTAAACCAACAAACGCCGTAACGGATTTTGTTGGAAACATTAACATACCATCACTTAAGGTTATTCCAAGCTTTCTTTCGGGTAATAAAACCGAAAAGATTTGTTTTTGGCACGAAAGCTCAAGGTCGCCGTATCCCGGGCTAAAGCGCGGCTTTGCCTTTGCCGAATATGCTTTTTCCATATCGGCGCAGAACAAATTGCAAAGTGCCTCTGCCCGCTCAGAGCCTATTGCCTGAAAAACAAGAGCCTTTGTGGGCGAAATTTTGCCGTACTTTGCTATAAGTCGGTCAATCTCCACACCAACGGTTGCGGCAAAAAGAATTATCCGTCTGGAGCCGTTTAGATTTTTTGCCAAATCCTTAGATTTAAGCCTGAAAACGCTGAAATCACACTCATTTTGGTTTATTGCAACCGAAAGCTCACAGTAGCAAACCCTATATTTTAATCTGTCGCCAAGCTCCTTTAAGCAGTCACAAATAAGCTCTGATGTTTGTTCGCTTTTGTCACCGCCAAGATACCGTAAAATCTCTTTTTGGTTTATGGGCGGCGCGCTATATGTTTTAGTAAAAACCATAACCTATTTACCTATTATATCGCTTAAATTCTCGTTAATTTTTCTTGCAACCTCAGGCTTGTTCATTGAATAAACGTGAACGTTTGTAATGCCGTTTGCAAAAAGGTCTATAATCTGGTCGGTAGCGTAGGCAATGCCCGCCTGCATCATAGCCGCAGGGTCGGTGCCGAATTTATCTACAAGACTTTTAAATCTTTGCGGGATAAAAGAACCCGAAAGTTTAATTGCGCGCTCCAGCTGATTTGCATTGGTAATGGGCATAATGCCGGGGATAATAGGCACCGTGATACCCGCTTCGCGTATTTTATAAAGAAAATTATAGAGCAAATTATTATCAAAAAACATTTGGGTGGTTAAAAAATCGCAGCCTGCATCTACCTTTTCCTTTAAATATTTAATATCTTCCTTTTGGTTTTGGCTTTCGGGGTGAATTTCGGGATAACAGGCACCGCCAATACAAAAGCTTGGGTCAAACTCTTTTATATCACGAACAAGCTCTATTGCGTGGTGGTAATCACTAAGGGTGTTACCTTCGGGAATGTCGCCTCTAAGAGCCATTATGTTCTCGATGCCTGCGTTTTTAATATCCTCTATTCTTTTTCTTACCGTTTCCTTAGTGGAAGAAACACAGGTAAGATGCGCTAAAGAGGGTACGCCAAGCTCCTTTTTAATGCGATTTGCAATTTTAAGGGTATATTCGCTTGTGCCGCCGCCCGCGCCGTAGGTAACGCTCATAAAAGCGGGAGATAATTTTGCAATTTCTTCAACCGCCGACTCTACGCTTTCAAAGTTTGAATTGGTTTTAGGCGGAAAAACCTCAAAAGAAATTGATAAGGTATCTTTTTTGAGTAGTTGGGAGATTTTCATATTCTCACTCCTTTGATTTAACTTTTATTATACCACACCGAAACTAAAAAGTAAATTAATAAAAACAAATTATACGCCGCTCCCCCCACAATCTTGACTTTAAAGGCTTATTTTGATATAATTTTCTGGAATAAGAGTGAAAAACGGATTGAAATTTTTGTTTTTACCTTTAAAATATGGAGATATAACGATGAAAAAACAAAGACCGAAAATATCCACAACCCATATTATACTGCTAAGCTTTTTAATAGCAATACTAGTAGGCGCTCTGTTGCTTTCACTGCCTGTTAGCTCCGCCGACGGAAAGGCAAAGCCATTTTTAGATGCGCTTTTTACTGCCACAACCTCCACCTGTGTTACGGGGCTTGTTGTAGTGCCTACCGTTTCGGCTTGGAGTATTTTTGGGCAGATAGTTATACTCATTTTAATTCAAATCGGCGGTTTGGGCGTTATAACAATTATGTCCGGACTTATGATAATGCTTCACAAAAGAATTGATTTTGGCAACAGACTTCTGCTTCAGGACTCCTTTAATCTTAATTCACTTTCGGGTCTTGTGCGCTTTGTTAAACGAGTGGTTAAAGGCACCTTTATTATAGAGGGCATTGGCGCTCTTGCTTATATGACCGTATTTATACCCGATTTTGGATTAAAGGGGATTTGGATTTCTGTTTTTACTTCCGTTTCGGCTTTTTGCAACGCCGGTATTGATATAATAGCCGAAAACAGTCTTTGCGATTATGTACTAAACCCCGTAATAAACCTTGTTACCTGTCTGCTTATTGTTTTAGGCGGTATTGGATATGTTGTTTGGTGGGATGTGCTTCGCGTACTGAAAACGGTTAGAACAAAAAGAATTAAGCTTTTAAGAGACCTTACTCTGCACACAAAAATCACCCTTTTTACAACCTTTATTCTGATTTTTTCAGGTGCATTTTTAATTTTAATTTTTGAATATAACAACCCAAAAACATTAAGTGATTACACACTTTTACAAAAAATTGAAGTTGCGATTTTTCAATCGGTTACGACCAGAACGGCAGGCTTTGCAACCCTGCCGCAAGAAAATCTTACAAATCCATCTTCAATAGTTTGTTTACTTTTAATGTTTATAGGCGGCTCACCCGTAGGTACGGCGGGCGGTATTAAAACCGTTACCTTTACCGTGCTTGTAGCTTCGGCTATCGCTTCCATTCGCGGCAAAAGTGATACCGAAATATTTGGCAGAAGTCTTACAAAGCAAATCGTTAGTAAGGCTTTGGCGATAACCACTATGTCGTTTGCTATTGTGTTTACCTCCACCGTTTTGCTTTCAGCCGTTACAAACGCGCCTGCTTTAGATATACTGTACGAAACGGTAAGCGCAACCGCAACGGTAGGTCTTTCAAAAAATTTAACATCTACTTTAAACGCACTTGGCAAACTGATTATAATATTTACTATGTATCTTGGCAGAGTGGGTCCAATTTCGCTGGCATTTGCCTTTAAAAGGCGTAGAGATAATCAAAATATAATTAAAAACCCGATTGAAGAAATAAGCGTGGGATAAGGAGATATTTTTATGAGTATTAGCAAAACCTATGCAGTATTTGGTCTTGGCAGATACGGCAGAGCCGTAGCAGAGGAGCTTGTAATGAGTGGAGCAGATGTTTTGGCGGTTGATATTAACCAAAACAACGTTAATAACGCCATTGAAACCATACCCGTTTGCAAATGCGCCGATGTTACCGAGCCCGAAGTAATTAAAAGGCTTGGCATTTCAAACGTTGACGTTGTAATTATTGCTATGGCAAGCAATCTTGAGGGTAGCGTTATGGCAATTACCCTTTGTAAAGAGGCGGGCGTACCAACCGTTATTGTAAAATGCGGCAGCGAAATGCACCAAAAGATTTTACTTAGAGTTGGCGCAGATAAGGTTATTTTCCCCGAAAAGGAGTCGGGCACACGACTTGCAAAAAATCTGCTGACCTCAGGCTTTACAGAAATGATAGAATTATCTGACAAAGTTGCTATGGTGGAGCTTGACGTTAAGGATGAGTGGGTTGGAAAAAATTTAATCGAGCTTAGTCTTCGCAAAAAATATTCCATTAACGTGGTTGCCATTAAAAACGGCAAGGAAATAAGCACCTCTGTTGACCCCTCCCTCCCCTTGGAAAAGGGTATGAAGCTTATTGTCATTGCAAACACCGAAAAGCTTCAGAAATTAAAATAATTTACAATTCATAAGCATAAAAATGCGGAAGAAGTTTTTACTTCTTCCGCATTTGTTTTAAAAGACACTTATTTTTATTAGTCACAGCAAGGGTCGGGCTTTTTGGCTGGAGCCTTTTCTTCGGCTGCGGGCTTAGTTGTATCGCCAAGACCTGAGGTTTCGGAGAATAAAACATTAGCCTTTGTCATATCCACTGCATCGCTTGGGATAATGATTTTAGAAGCCTTACCGTTAGACATAGCAACTAATGCTTCGTACTTTTTCATTTCTAAAACGGCAGAATCAACCTGTGCGTTTTTAAGCTCGCGAAGACCATCGGCTTCTGCCTTTTTGGAGAGGTAAATAGCCTTTGCTTCACCTTCTGCGCGGGCAATTCTGGCGTCACGCTCACCCTCGGCGGCAAGAATCATAGCCTGCTTGTCACCCTCGGCACGGGTAATTGCGGCGGCTTTGTGACCCTCAGCCTGAAGCAAGGTTTCACGGCGGTCACGCTCTGCCTTCATCTGCTTTTCCATAGCGTTTTGAATTTCGGCAGGGGGGATAATGTTTTTAAGCTCAACTCTATTAACCTTAATACCCCATTTATCGGTAGCTTCATCCAAAATTTCGGTCATCTTGGCATTGATAGTATCACGGGAAGTCAGGGTGCCGTCAAGCTCAAGCTCACCTACTATATTACGAAGAGTGGTTGCAGCAAGGTTTGAAAGGGCAGAAATAGGATTAACTGCGCCGTAAGCATAAAGCTTAGCATCGTAAACCGCATAGTAAATAACGGTATCAATTTGCATTGTAACGTTATCCTTAGTAATAACGGGCTGTGGTGGTGAATCAAGCACCTGCTCTTTTAAGGTTACACGCTTTGCTACACGCTCAATAAGCGGAATTTTTACGTGAATACCTGCAGACCAAGTTGTTTTGTACTTACCTAAAAGCTCAATAACAAACTCGTGCGCCTGTGGAACGATTTTAATGTTGGCAATAATAATTACCAAAATCACTACTAAAACTACACCTAAAATTTCCATTTTCATACTCCCCTTTTACTGTTATAATTTTTCAAAAAGTCGCCGATTTCATTTATTGCCCAGTTTAATTCATTTGCTTCGGGTAATAAGATAATGCGAAAATGGTCATTATCCTGCTGTAAAAAGCCTGTGCCCGGAACCAAAAGAATTTTCTTTTCGAGCAATAACTCACGAACAAACTTTTTATCGCTGTCAAGACCCGCTTTAACTCTTGGAAAAATGTAAAAAGCGGCATCGTTTTTAACGTATGAAAGACCTTCGATTTTATCAAGCGCTGCCCATGCGGCTTTACGTTGTTCGTAAAGTCTGCCACCTTCTTTAAGCATTGCTTTTGTGTACTCGGTATCCTTAATGGCGGCGGGAATAATGGTCTCCATAATGGCGTTTGCCGATAAACGAATGGCAACAACCTTCATAATTCCTTCGCGAATTTCACTTCTTACCTTTTCGTTACCGCTAAGCACCATCCAACCGCATCTGAAACCGCAAAGGCAGTGCGATTTTGAAAGGCCGCTCATTGTAATTACCGGTACATCGGGCGCAACGGTTGCAAAGGGAATGTGTTTTTTACCTTCAAAAACTAATCTGTCGTAAATTTCATCAGACAAAACTATAATGTTATTTTGTCTTGCAATTTCGGCTATTTCTTTTAAGATTTCTTCGGAATAAACAACGCCCGTTGGGTTGTTTGGGTTAATAACAACCATACATTTGGTTTTAGGTGTTACAAGGCTTTTAATATGGTCAATATCGGGGTTCCAACCGTTTTGCTCATCGCATTTATAATAAACCGTCTTAGCGCCTGAAAGTTCGGTTTGCATTGACCAAAGTGAATAGGTTGGCATAGGTAAAAGAATTTCATCACCGGGATTAAATAAAACGGTGGATAAAATTGAACCGATTTCACTAACGCCGTTACCTATAAAAACATCATCAAGCGTAATATCCTTAATACCGGTTGAAAGGTGATAATCTAAAATAGCCTGACGGGCGGTAGCTGCGCCTCTGGGGTCGCTGTAGCCAACCGCTCTGTCGGGGTTTTCCATAAGAGCCGCTCTTACACTATCGGGCATACCAAAGCCAAAGGTTGCAGGGTTGCCTGTATTAAGCTTTAATACCTTTATGCCCTTGCTTTCAAAATCTAAAGCGGTGTAGTAGTTTTTACCGCGTATATCAGACTCTATTGTTTTTATTCTTTCTGCGCAAAAATCCATTGTGATTCTCCTAGGTATATTTTGACTAATTATATCACACTTTTTTTCAAAAGTAAACAAAAAGAGAAAATTTTTTTAAAAACTACAAATAATATGACAAATTCAAGAGGATTTACAAAACAACCGACGGGGTTTGCCCGTCGGTTGCACTTATTTTACCTGAATTTTGTGCTAAGATAATTTGCTTTTCCGATTTCGTAAAGGTTGTTGCCCTCACTGTCAATAACAACTATAACGGGGAAATCCTCTACCTCCAGTCGGCGGATAGCCTCGGCGCCAAGGTCCTCATAAGCTATGACCTCGGATTTTTTTATACATTTGCTAAGCAAAGCTCCGCAACCGCCTATGGCGCCAAAGTAAACAGCGCCGTGCTTTTTCATAGCCTCAATAACCTCTACCCCTCTTTTTCCTTTGCCTATCATACCCGTTTGACCCAATTCAATAAGTAAGGGGCTGTAAGCATCCATACGGTATGAGGTTGTAGGACCTGCCGAACCGATTGCCTCGCCCGGCTTTGCGGGTGTTGGACCCACAAAATAAATAATACTATCCTTAACATCTAACGGCAGAGGCTTATTTTCAGCTATAAGCTCACACAAACGCTTGTGGGCGGCATCGCGAGCGGTGTATATAACGCCCGAAATCAGACAGCTATCCCCCGCTTTTAGCTTTTTTACATCATCACGGGTAAAGGGTGTTTTAATTTTAACCGACATTTAAAGCACCTCCGTTTTATGCCTTGTTACATGGCAGTTGATATTAACCGCTACGGGAAGCCCCGCAATATGGGTTGGAAAATATTCAATATTTAAAGCAAGAGCGGTGGTTTTACCGCCAAAGCCCTGAGGTCCAATGCCAAGGGCGTTAATTTCTTCAAGCAGTTCCTTTTCTAAATTGGCATAAAATGGATTTTCGTTAGGCTGATTTACGGGGCGAATTAATGCCTTTTTGGCAAGATATGCCGCCTTATCAAAGGTTCCGCCAATACCAACGCCGACAACTATTGGCGGGCAGGGATTAGGTCCCGCCTGCTCAACCACCTGTTTTACAAAATCCTTTACACCCTGTAAGCCATCAGACGGGCGAAGCATGGCAATCTGACTCATATTTTCACTGCCAAAGCCCTTGGGGGCTACGGTAATTTCCAATTTATCGCCGCTAACCATTTCAAAATATATCATAGCGGGGGTGTTGTCTCCCGTGTTTACCCTGTTAATAGGGTCGCCGACAACGCTCTTGCGGAGAAAACCCTCGGCATAGCCCCTACGCACACCCTCATTCACTGCTTCGGTGATATCGCCGTTTATATGAAGGTCCTGACCTATTTTAAGAAAAACGCAAGCCACACCCGTATCCTGACAGATGGGCTGATTTTTACTATCGGCTATGTTGTAATTTTCAATTATAAGGTCTAAAATCTCCTTTGCCTGAGGCCACGGCTCCTCGGCGGCGGATTTTTTTATACAATCCTTAATATCCTCACAAAGATGACAGTTTGCCTCAATGCAGAGCCGTTTAACGGCTTCGGTAATAAGATTTGAATTAATTTCTCGCATAATTTCTCCTTTATTTTTTTGCTAATTCTTGTATATCGCAGAATTTTGATAATATGTAGTCCTTGGCGTTTTTCATATGAGGAATAAGGCAGTTTGAACAATCCTTTATTCCATCGGCGGTGTAGCAAAAGTTACCCCCGCATTTATCACCCAAGGCATAAAGAGGGCAGTAGCAAAACATACAGTTAAAATAATCGCCCGACGTTTTGTGGCAAGGAAAAAATTCACATTTTTTATTTTGGAAATAATCGGAACAGTTCTTCATAAAAATCCTACGTTCCCCCTTTTTATTTATTATAGCACCATTAAATAAAAAGAGCAAGGCAAAATCCTTCGGATTGGATAAAAATAAAGCATTTCTGCCCAATAGTTTCCCAATATGGTCGCCAAGGAATTGACAGGTTATGACATATATGTTATTATAATTTCGTAAAACGCATCCATCAATAGATGATGGGATGCATACGATATGACTACCGTAGAGTGTGTTCTAAAACGAAAATGCCAGATGCGTTTTGATCGAAAAAGAAAAGGATGATTTATAAGTGAATTACAAGTTAGATAATGTACAATTGCACGATCCGGAGCTATACAATCTCATTCGAAGAGAAGAGCATCGGCAGGAAACTACATTAGAAATGATTGCGTCCGAGAGCATACAATCCCCCCAACTTCTTGAAATTAACGCGTGTGCATTTAACAATAAGACGGTTGTAGGTGCCTTGGGCGGCCAGCATATTGCTGGATCAGAAGTGGCTGATCAGCTTATCAGCTTAACTGCGGAACGTGCCTGCAAGCTTTACGGTGCTGAGCACGCAAACATTCAGGTCTATTCCGGATCAACCGCAAATTATGCTGTTTATGCTGCATGTTTGGAAATTGGTGATCAGGTGCTAGCAATACGTTCTGATCACGGCGGCCATGCAACACATGGCTCCTCCGATAATATTGCGTCGAAAATGTATCGGTTTGCATTTTATTCCGTAACGAAAGATACAAACCTGATTGATTATGATGAATTGGAGCGGATGGCGCATGAACTGCGCCCAAAGCTGATTGTTGGCGGCGGCAATACCTATTCTCAATGTGTCGATTATGCACGCATTGCCAGTATTGCTAAGAGTGTGGGCGCATATTTTATGTTTGATATGGCTCATTATACCGGCCTTGTTGCGGCGGGATTAATGCCCAGTCCCGTTCCCTATGCCGATTTTGTTACCGGCTCTACTACAAAGACGATTTGCGGTCCCCGTAGCGGATTTATCCTTTGCAAAAAAGAGTATGCAGAAATGATAGATCGAGGTGCGTGCCCACAGATCGTAGCTTCGCTGCATCTGCAGACTATGGCGGCAATGGCACATGCATTTGAGTATGCTACCAGACCGGAATTTAAGCGCTTAATGCAAAGAACTGTGGATAATGCACAAGCACTCTGTCGTGCTTTACAGCAGCGTGGCTTTAAAATCGTTACAGATGGTACGCTTTGCCATTTAATGGTTATCGATATGCGAAATCGAAACATTTCCGGCAAAGAATTTGTTCAGGTTCTTGAAAAAATTAAACTTAGTGTCAATCCGGTTCCGGTGCCTTATGATCCGTCGCCCGTTCGTAACGGTATCAGAATTGGCTGCACTGTCAGTGCTCAGCGTGGAATGGGCTCTGCACAGATGGAGCAAATTGCGTCCATCATTGATAGAGTCTCCCGTGATCCATATAATGAAACGCTTCTTGCTGAGTGTGCAAAAGAGGTTCAGACTATCACTGAACAGTTTCCGTTATATGGTCAGTATGATGCCTGAGATAAACGAAGCTTGAACGCTTGTGACGTTTGATGCTTTAGTTCAGCAAATTGCAAGTGGTATTGTTTCCCGTCTTGCGTTTTTTGTAGGATTTACGAGTATTTAAACAAAGTAGAGCAAAAAATATGTGTTTCAAAACCTGGTTCAAGTTTAAGTGCTTTGGCTAGGGTGAGCAGTCAAACCCGAACCGCGTTTTAAAACGATGGATTTTTGCTCACTTTTCGTTAAAATACTCGCCAATACGGTAGTATTGGCTGCGTTTTGTGCCTCAATTGAACTAAAATCCACACTTTTTAAAATCTTTGACCTCAAAGAGAGGAGATTTTGGAGGATTTTTATTCGAT
>JAFSDM010000010.1 GCA_017436225.1 Clostridia bacterium
AAGATTTTAAAAAGTGTGGATTTTAGTTCAATTGAGGCACAAAACGCAGCCAATACTACCGTATTGGCGAGTATTTTAACGAAAAGTGAGCAAAAATCCACCGTTTTAAAACGCGGTTCGGGTTTGACTGCTCACCCTAATTTAAAATGTAAAAATTTCGAAAGGATGTATATAAAATGGCAGAAAAGAAAAAGAGCTTGGCAGAGCCAAATCCCGATAAAGAAAAAGCGCTGAAAACCGCTTTAGAGCAGTTGGAAAAAGCATACGGTAAGGGTACCGTTATGCGACTTGGTGAAAACGTTGGTATGAACGTTGAGCATATTTCAACAGGCTCCATCACCCTTGACGTTGCACTTGGCATTGGCGGACTTCCCAAGGGCAGAATTGTGGAAATGTACGGTCCCGAATCATCGGGTAAAACCACCCTCGCCCTACACGCCGTTGCAGAGGCTCAAAAAGCGGGCGGTCAGGCAGCCTTCATTGACGTTGAACACGCCTTAGACCCCGTTTATGCCGCAAACTTGGGCGTAGATATTAATCAGCTTTTGGTTTCCCAGCCCGACACGGGTGAACAGGCTTTAGAAATCACCGAAGCACTCGTTCGTTCAGGCGCTATTGATATTATAGTTATCGACTCGGTTGCAGCTTTGGTACCCAAGGCAGAAATTGAGGGCGATATGGGTGATGCGCATGTAGGTCTTCAGGCAAGACTTATGTCACAGTCGCTTCGTAAGCTCGCAGGCGCAATTTCTAAGTACAACTGCGTTGCTATATTTATTAATCAGCTAAGAGAAAAAATCGGTGTATTCTACGGCTCTAACGAAACCACCACAGGCGGTCGCGCACTTAAGTTTTACGCTAGTGTCCGTTTGGATATCCGCAAGGCTGAAGCCATTAAAAACGGAGCCGAGATAATCGGTTCTCACACCAAGGTTAAGGTTGTTAAAAATAAGGTTGCTCCACCCTTTAAAACTGCCGAGTTTGATATTATGTACGGCAAGGGCATTTCTAAAGAGGGCGAGCTTATTGACCTTGCAGTTCAGCTTGGTATTTTAAAAAGGTCGGGCGCTTGGTTCTATTACGGCGAGCTTAGAATGGCTCAGGGCCGTGACAATGCAAAAACCTATTTGACCGAAAACGTAGAAATTTACGAAGAGATTTATAATAAGGTAATGGACGCTTTGCTTTCAAAGGGCGAGCCCGAGGGTGAAATTCCCGCTACTCCCCTCGTAGAGGATTTGGACCAACCCGTAATCCCCGAAGAGAAAAAGAAAACCAGCAGAATAAGCATTGACGTTGCAGTAGACGACTAATGAGGGTTGTAAACATTGCCCCAAGGCGAAGGCTGAGGGTGTCTGTAACCCTTTCACCGCCCCCCAAAGCAGGTATTGCGGGGGCAGAGTATGAGGGCGAAAATCTGCTTATAGATAAAGAAATTGCAAGGCGCTGTGAAATTGTGGTTGGTACCGATTTAACCGAAGAGGATGTAAATCAGCTTGTTTTGGCAAGTGAAAGCTACAGGGCAAAGGAGCGTGCAGTTTGGCTTTTATCACGGCAGGACTATTCCGAAAAGGCTCTTTACCAAAAGCTTTGCAAAACCTACACAAAAAAAGCCTCTGCCTTTGCCGTTTCGCAAATGCTTAAAAAAGGCTACATTAATGATGAGCGTTTTGCCAAAAGGCTTATTTCAAGCTGTGTTGCTAAAAATATGTCTGAAAGGCAGATTTCAGGGAAGCTTTTTCAAAACGGAATTTCGGCAGAAGTATCAAACTCACTTTTAAAGGAGAATGAGAATATTTCAAAAACCGAGCTTTGCAGAGCTTTGGAGCTTATTCGCTCAAAATACATAAATAAAATCGGCGATGAAAATTCACGCAAAAAAACCTTTAATGCTCTATTAAGGCGTGGCTTTTCGGTCGAAGATATTAAAAACGCGCTATCGCTAGCTACTAATTTCGATTGCTTTGAAGAGGAGAATTGTGAGTAATGGCAGTAAAAATCGGTATGGTGTCGCTTGGTTGCCCTAAAAATCAGGTGGACGCCGAAAGAATGTTGGCAGAGCTTAAATCCGCCGACTTTGAAATAACAAATGATGAAGAGCAAGCCGACGTTATTATTGTTAATACCTGTGGCTTTATTGAGTCTGCCAAGTCAGAAGCAATCGAAAATATTATAGAGGTATCGGCTTTTAAGCAAAGCGGCAATCTTAAAGCGCTTATTGTTACGGGTTGCCTTGCCGAGCGTTATAAAGACCAAATTTTAAACGAAATCCCCGAGGTTGATTCGGTTGTTACCATTGGCGCAAATGACAAAATAGTAGATGTTGTTAAAAACGCTTTGAATGGCAAAAACAGCCTTTATTCAGCCGAAAAAACTAATCTTAAATTAACGGGCGACAGAATTTTAACCACCCCGTTTTACACCGCCTATTTAAAGGTGGCAGAGGGTTGCAACAACCGTTGCACCTACTGCGCCATTCCAGATATTAGGGGTAATTTCCGCAGTCTGCCCATTGAGGACTGCGTAGCCGAAGCTCAAAAGCTTGCTCAAATGGGCGTGAAAGAGCTTATTGTGGTGGCGCAGGATACCACCAATTACGGCGCCGATATTTACGGCAAGCCTTCTCTATCCGCCCTTTTAAAGGAGCTTGTAAAAATTGATGGTATTCATTGGATCCGAACCCTTTATACTTACCCCGATAAAATTACCGACGAGCTTTTAGACCTTATAGCAAGTGAAGAAAAATTGGTGCCTTATTTGGATATTCCAATTCAGCACGCCAGCGATAAAATCTTAAAGAAAATGAACCGAAAAGGATCAAGCGCCGAGCTTGAAGCCTTAATTTTAAAAATAAGAGAAAAAATTCCTAACGTTACGCTTCGCACCTCGCTTATCACAGGCTTTCCGGGTGAAACCGAAGAAGATTTTACTACTCTTGCAGAGTTTGTAAACAAGGTTCGGTTTGATAGGCTTGGTTGCTTTGCCTACTCCGAGGAGGAGGGCACTCCTGCCGCCGAATACGAAAATCAGGTTGACCCACAGTTAAGACAAGACCGAAGTGAAAACATTATGAACGACCAAATGACCATTGCCGAAGAAAAAAATGAGGAAAAAATCGGCAGTACGGTAGAGGTTTTGGTCGAGGGGTATGACTCTTACATAAAATGCTTCTACGGTCGTAGCGCCGCAGATGCCCCCGATATTGATGGCAAGGTTTTCTTTATGTCCGATAATAATCTTGAAGCAGGCTCCTTTGTTCGGGTGCTTATAAACGATGTTATAGAATACGACCTTTTAGGTGAGGAGATAGAACAATGAATTTACCAAATAAATTAACAGTTTTACGCCTTATTATGACCCCATTTTTCCTGCTTGCTCTTTTGGTGGAATTTCCACACCATATGCTTGTAGCTCTCATTCTTTTTGCCGCCGCAAGTATAACCGATTATATTGACGGAAATATGGCTCGCAAACATAATCTCGTTACCGATTTCGGCAAGTTTTTAGACCCCCTTGCCGATAAAATGCTCACCACCGCCGCATTTTTAGGCTTTATTCAGCTTGGCATAGGCGTTGGCATCACTTGGATTACCTTTATCGTTTTGGTTAGAGAGTTTTTAATAACCTCTCTCCGCCTTGTTTCTGCGGGCAAGGGTAACGTTATTGCCGCAAACATTTGGGGCAAGGCAAAAACCGTAAGCCAGATGCTTGCAATTATCGTATCAATCGGTGGCAAATACGTTATCGATACCTTTAATATTGCCGCCGCAGTGCCGGTAATAAATATTGTAACAAATATTACCCTTTGGATTTCGGCAGTTCTTACCGTTATTTCGGGTGTGATTTACGTTATTCAAAACAAAGGCTTTATTGACCCCGAAAAATAATAGTAGACAAAATTAAAGTTTTTGGGTATAATAATATAAAAAGACTAAATGCGTTTAGTGGGAGAAGTAGTTTATATCTCTCGCCGTCAGGGAGCAAGCCCCATAGACTGTAAGGGCTTGTCGGTCGAAGGTAAATGAAATGCACCCATCAGCACGGGCAAGGAAAGGCAAAAAGCCTAGTATTTGTCTGCGGAGGAACACCGTTATAGGTTCAAAAAGAAAAATTTTTCTTTTTTAAGTAAAAATCGGAGTGGAACCGAGGTAAGCTTTAAATTTTACCGCCTCCTGTAGTGTGTTGGCACTATGGGAGGCGCTTTTTTTAACTAGTAACTATTAAACTGATTTTGGAGATGTTTTAAATTTTTATATGAGTATATTAAAAGTTTTTACCTTTATCAGTAAATTAACAAAATTCGAGGTGATTTTTATGTTCAAGCGAATTAAAGAAGATATCGCCGCCGTTATGGAGCGTGACCCTGCCGCCCGTAATCCGTTTGAAATATTCTTTTTATATCCCGGCGTAAAGGCTATACGTATGTATCGCAGGGCGCATTGGTTTTATAAACACAATATGAAGTTTATTGCCCGTGCCATTTCTCAAAGCGCGGTCAGAAAAACCGGTATTGAAATCCATCCGGGCGCTACAATAGGCCGCCGACTTGTTATTGACCACGGCGTTGGAGTGGTTATAGGTGAAACCGCCGAGATAGGTGACGACTGCCTTATTTATCAGGGCGTTACCCTTGGTGGTACGGGTAAGGATGTTGGCAAACGTCACCCAACCATTGGAAATAACGTTATGATAAGCTCGGGCGCCAAGGTGCTTGGACCCTTTAAGGTAGGGGATAATTCCCGAATTGCTTCGGGCGCAATAGTGCTTGAAGAAGTCCCGCCCGATTGCACTGCAGCAGGCGTTCCCGCAAGAATAGTTCGCCGCAACGGAGCAAAGGTAGCACCTTTGGATCAGGTTCATATTCCTGACCCCGTTGCCGAACAGCTCTGCCGACTGGAATGCAGAATTCGACAGCTTGAAAAACAGCTTGAAGATAAAAACAAACTATAAACTAGTAACTATCATTGCCTTACGGCAAACTATCAGCGGCACAGCCACCAATTTAATAAAGAGGATTGATTGGAATTGAAAGAAAGCGTTTTAAGAGATACTGCAAAAAGTTATGCAAAAAATGTTGTGTACATTTGCAGAAAAATGAAACTGCAAAAAGTAGAAACAGTTTTAGTAAATCAGTTTCTACGCAGCTCCACATCTATTGGCGCTAATATCCACGAAGGGCAGTATGCTCATGGGCCTAAGGATTTAATTTCAAAATTTGAAATTGCCTTAAAAGAATGTTATGAAAGTGAATACTGGCTAGAGATATTATATGAAACAAGTTGTTTAGAACAAAGCGATTATGAAAAACTAAAAAGCGAATGCATATCAATTTGTCGGATGTTAGTATCATCAGTTAAAACATTAAAATTAAAATTAGAAAAATAACGTTTGCGAAGCAAACCGTACACTTTCACCTCTGGTGAAACGTTCACTATACACCGTACACTCTTAATAGTGTATAGTGAAGGGTGTACATTACCTTCGGTAAGTGAACAGCGATTTCATCGCGTTTTATAAATAATCTTTTGGAGGAAAACAAAATGAAAATATTCAACACTATGACACGCTCCAAGCAGGAGCTAACCCCCGCAGATGGCAAGGAGTTTAAAATCTATGCTTGCGGTCCTACCGTTTACAATTTTATTCACATTGGTAATGCTCGACCCCTTTGCGTTTTCGACGTACTTCGCCGTTATCTTGAATACCGAGGTAACAAGGTAAACTTTGTTCAAAACTTCACCGATATTGATGATAAGCTCATAAAAAAAGCAAACGAAGAGGGCATCACCGTGCCCGAAGTTGCCGAAAGATATATCAAAGAATTCTGGACAGATGCAAAGGGTCTTAATGTTCGTGAGGCCACCACCCACCCAAAGGCAACCGAGAATATCGACGCTATTATTGACATCATCAGTACCCTTGTTGAAAAGGGTTATGCCTACTTGGCAGAGGGCGATGTTTATTTCAGAGCCACCAAGTTTAATGAGTACGGCAAGCTTTCTCACCAGCCGTTAGAAGAGCTTTTGGCAGGTGCCAGCGAGCGTGTAGATGCCGCCGACTTTAAAGAAAATCCAATGGACTTCTGCCTTTGGAAGGGCGCTAAAGAGGGTGAGCCCTATTGGGAGTCACCATTTGGCAAGGGTAGACCCGGTTGGCACATTGAGTGCTCTGCAATGGCAGGCAGATTTTTGGGCAAAACTATTGATATTCACTGCGGCGGTCAGGACTTAATCTTCCCCCACCACGAAAACGAAATTGCACAGTCTGAGTGCGCAAACGGTTGCACCTTTGCAAAATTTTGGATGCACAACGGCTACATTAATGTAGATAACCGCAAAATGTCCAAATCGCTTGGCAATTTCTTCACCGTTCGTGAGGTTGCAGAAAAATTCGGATACGAGCCAATCCGCTACATTATGATTTCTTCCCATTACCGTAGTCCAATCAACTACAGCGTGGATATTTTAAATCAGTCTAAAAACGCATTAGAGCGTCTTTACACCTGTCTTGATAATATGAACTTCGCTCTTAAAAATGCGGCAGACGGCGGCGAAGCTCCCGAGTTCCTTGAAGCACGTAAAGCCGAGTTCATTACCGCTATGGATGATGACCTCAACACCGCCGATGCGCTTGCCGCTATCTTTAATCTTGTTAAAGATATTAACATAATGCTCGCAGAAAACCCCGCAAAGAACACCGTTCAGGCAGCCCTTGATTTGTTTAACGAGCTTACCGAAGTATTAGGTCTTGTGTATGTAAGGGAGCAGGAGCTTTTAGATGCCGATATTGAAGCCTTGATTGAACAGCGTACCGAAGCCAGAAAGAATAAAGACTTCGCAACCGCCGACCGCATCCGCGATGAGCTTAAGGGAAAAGGCATTATTCTTGAAGACTCTGCCGCAGGCGTTAAGTGGCGTAGAGCATAATGAAAAGGCAAGATATTTTAAAGGGTGAGTGTGGCGAAAATTTTTCGCTTGAACCACTTGGAAACGGAATAGAGATATACGTTTCAAAAAATCACACCTTTGGCACCGATGCCGTTCTGCTTAGCCACTTTGCCTCTCCTAAAAAAAGTGATACGGCGGTGGACTTAGGCACAGGCTGTGGAATAATTCCTTTTTTATGGTTCAGAGATAAAGCGGTGGCATCTGCCACGGGACTTGAAATATCCCCCGAAGGCGTGGCGCTTGCAAACGCATCAAAAATAAAAAACGGAAATCCCGATACCTTAACATTTATTGAAGGGGATATTAAAACCCCTTTTGAATGCCTTAAAAAAGGCAAGTACTCCTTAGTTACCTGTAATCCCCCCTACAAAGCGGCGGGTGCGGGAATTATAAGCGAAAGCGCCGCCGATAAAAAGGCTAGGCACGAAACGGCTTGTGATTTAAGAGATGTTATAGCCGCGGCGGCGGGACTTTTAAAGTTTGGCGGTAGATTTGCCATCTGTCAACGCCCTGAAAGACTTGGCGAAATTTTTTCGCTAATGACCGAATATAAGCTAGAGCCTAAAAAGCTTCGCCTTGTTTGTAAAAGCGAGGGGTGTGAACCGTGGCTTGTTTTGGTAGAGGGAAGACTAGGCGGCGGCAAGGGAATTAGAATACTGCCAAATCTGAACCTTTATAAAAACGGCGAGCTGTCGGAAGAACTGCTTGAGATAGAGGGCAGTTATATAAACGGTTCTAAAAGCAAATAGCTTTTAAGCCTTATATAATATTTTTGGTTGACATTTTTGTTATAAAAATATAAAATGAAAATATAGAATTTTAAAATACCAAGGAGGAATATATTATGAAATCCTTTATGGACAAAGATTTTATTCTTAATACTGAAACCGCTAAGGTTCTCTACCATGAAACTGCGGCAAAAATGCCTATTATTGACTACCACTGTCATATTGAAGCAAAGGAAATTGCAGAGGACAGAAAGTTTGATAACATTGCTCAGGTTTGGCTTGGCGGCGACCATTACAAGTGGCGCGCAATGCGTATCTGCGGCACCCCTGAAAGATGCGTTACAGGTGATGCATCCGACTATGAAAAATGGCTTGCATTCTGCACCGCCGCTCCTAAAATGATTGGTAGCCCACTTTACCACTGGGCACATTTAGAGCTTCAGCGTTATTTCGGCATCACCGAAACCTTAAGCGAGGATACCGCAGAAAAAATTTGGAATGAGTGTAACGAACAGCTTAAAACTCTCACCGTTCGCAAAATGATTGAAAAATCCAATGTTGAAATCATCTGCACCACTAACGACCCTACCGAAATGCTCCCTTATCATAAAGAACTCGCTAAGGATGACACCTTTAAAACCAAGGTTTTCCCTGCATTCCGTCCTGATAAAGCAGTTAATATTGATAAAGCAGGCTTTGCAGACTATATTGGCGCCTTGGGCGAGGCTTGGGGCAAAGAGATTAAGTCCTTTGCCGACGTTAAGGCAGCTATTGTAAGCCGTATTGAATATTTTGCAGAAGTTGGCTGTAAAGCGGCAGACCACGGTTTGGATTATGTTCCCTTCAAGCTTGCCGATGATGCAACTAACGAAGCAACCTTTAAAAAGGCTATGAATGGCGAAGCACTTACCGCCGAGGAAATTGACGGTTACAAAACTGCCCTTATCGCTTGCTGTGCCGCAGAGTACGCAAAGCGTGAGTGGGTAATGGAGCTTCACTATGGCGTTATTCGTAACACCAACTCCGAAATGTTCCGCCGCCTTGGTCCCGATACCGGTTACGATGCAGTAGACCAGCATCTTGATGCCGCAAATCTTGCCTATCTTTTAGATTTGCTCCTTTCTTCCGGCGCTCTTCCAAGAACGGTAATTTTCCCCATCGACCCATCTCACAATACCTCTGTTGAAACTATTTGCGGCGCATTCCAAGCCGAGGGCATCAAGGGTAGAGTTCAGCAGGGCGCTGCTTGGTGGTTCAACGATACCAAGGCAGGTATGGAGCAACAGCTTAAAGCCTTCTCCGAGCTTTCAGTTCTCGGTTGCTTTATCGGTATGCTCACCGATAGCCGTAGCTTCCTTTCCTACACTCGCCACGAGTATTTCCGCAGAATTCTTTGCAATTACATCGGCGACTTGGTAGAAAACGGTGAATACCCTGCAGATATGAAGCATTTAAGTGAGGTTGTTGCAGATATCTGCTGCAATAACGCACGCAAATATTTCGGTTGGGATAAATAATGGACTTAAACAAAGTCTTAGTTGGTATGAGTGGCGGCGTAGATAGCTCTGTCGCCGCTCTGCTTTTAAAAAATAGCGGATATAATATCGGCGGAGTCACACTAAGCCTTTATGATGGTGAAAAGTGTGGCTCATCAAAGGATATTGAGGATGCCGCGGCAGTTTGTGAAAGGCTTAATTTAAAGCACTTTGTTTTTGATTTTAAGGATAAGTTTAAAAGTGCGGTAATAGAAAAATTTATTGCCGAATATCAGTCGGGCAACACCCCAAATCCTTGTATTGAGTGCAATAAGCACATTAAGTTTGGCGAAATGCTAAAGGCGGCTAATGAAATTGGCTACCAAAAAATTGCAACGGGTCACTACGCCCAAATAAAAAAGCAGGGCGATAGGCTTGTTATTGCCAAGGCTTTAGATAAATCTAAAGACCAGTCTTACGTGCTTTATTCACTTAGTCAAAATCAACTTGCAAACACCTTGCTTCCGCTAGGCTCTTTTTCAAAGGCTCAGGTCCGCGCCCTTGCCGAGCAAAACGGACTTATCACCGCTCATAAGTCGGATAGTCAGGATATTTGCTTTGTGCCCGACGGCGATTACACCGATTTTATTTCAAAATGGCTTGGCGTAACCTTTCCAAGGGGCGATTATATAGATTTAAGCGGTAAGGTTATTGGCAGTCACGCAGGTATGATTAGGTACACCATTGGTCAGCGTAAAGGACTTGGTATGGGCTTTGGCAAGCATATGTACGTGCTTGATAAATTGCCAAATGAAAACAAGGTGATTTTGGGTGATGAGGAGCATCTTTTTAAAAGACGGGTGCTTGTAAAGGATGTTAATTTTATGGCTATGGAGAGTTTAAGCAGTCCAATAGACTGCTTGGGTAAGCTCCGTTACCGCCATAATGAGCAGCCCTGCCGAATTACCCCGCTAAGTGATGATATTTTACTTGCCGAGTTTAATGAGCCGCAAAGAGCGCCAACCTACGGTCAGGCGGCAGTATTTTACGATGGCGACACCGTAATATGCGGCGGCGTAATCTCAAAAGAATAAACAAACAAAAAAATTCCCAAGACGGAAATTTTAAACCGTCTTGGGTATTATTTTTTATAAAACAACAAACGCTAAAACAAGTAAGCCTAAAGCTATTCGGTAGTAGCCGAAGAAGGAGAAGTCCTTTTTCTTAACGTATGCCATAAGGGCTTTGATTGCAAGAACCGAAACTATAAAGGAAACAAGCATACCCGTAATAAGTATTGCAATTTCGCCATCGGTAAAGGACGCCTCGCTTAAAAACTTCAAAATCTTTAAAAGACTTGCGCCAACCATTGTGGGAATAGCAAGGAAAAAGCTGAACTCTGCGGCGGCAGGTCGGGAAAGACCAATTAAAATAGCGCCTAAGATAGTTGCACCCGAGCGGGATGTTCCGGGTATTAAAGCGAGCATCTGAAAACAGCCTATCAAAGCGGCGGTTTTAAAGGTAATACCGCTTGTTTTGGTTACTTTTGGGGTTCGGTTTTTGTTATATCGCTCTACAAAAATAAACAAAATACCGTATAAAATAAGTGTTATACTAACCGTTACCTTGTTGTAGAGGTGTTCGTCTAAAAAGTCGTCAAGCGGAAGACCGATTATTGCAGAGGGCAGTGATGCCACAAGCACCTTAAGCCACAAATTAACCGATTTTAAATTAACAAATCTTTCGGCACCGTGAAGGTCAGGTTTATTTTGAAAGGGCCATAGCTTTTTAAAAAACAACAGAATTACGGCAATTATGGCGCCAAGCTGAATTACCACTTCATACATTTCAAAAAAGTTAGCCGATACCGTTTTAAAGGGTATTAAATCCTCAAGCAGAATTAAATGCCCTGTACTGCTAATAGGTAACCACTCGGTAATGCCTTCTACAATACCGTAGATAATTGATTTTATAATATCTAAGATCATAAGTTAAGCCTCCAATCACACCTAGTATACCATATTCTATGAAAAAAGTATAGCATAAAATGCAAAATCTACTTGTTTAAGTGTTTAAAATATGCTATAATCTTATGGAATTTTTAAAGGAGCTAATTTATGAATAGTAAATCTAATCTTAAAGGTAGCCTTATGCTGCTTTTGGCGGCGTTTATTTGGGGCTCCACCTTCGTGGCTCAAAGCGAAGCTCAAACCGAGCCGTTTACTTATATCGCCTGTAGAAATTTTATAGGTACTCTGGTACTGCTTCCCGTAATTGCCACTATAGATATTTTTTCAAAGAAAAAGGGCTTGTTGCCAAAGGATTTTAAGGTGCTTTCCTTTTCTAAAAAGGAGATAACGGGCGGAATTATTTGCGGTATAGTTCTTTTTACTGCCGCTTCCCTTCAGCAGTACGGAATTTTCCTCTACCCTGCAGATGGCGCCGCCGCGGGCAAATCGGGCTTTATAACCGCCCTTTACATAGTGCTTGTGCCAATCGCGGGACTCTTTTTAAAGAAAAAAGCGGGAATAAATATTTGGGTAAGCGTTGGTATTGCAACGGTTGGTATGTATCTGCTTTGCGTTAAAAACGGGTTTGAAGTACACTACGCCGATTTAATTTTATTTGTTTGCGCAATAGGCTTCACCGCCCACATTTTGGTAATTGACAGATTTATTCCCTTTGTCAACGGAGTAAAGCTTTCGGCATTGCAGTTTTTGGTTGCAGGAATTTTAGGACTTATTTTTATGTTTGCGTTTGAGTCGCCAAGCATTACCGTAATTTTAAAGGACGCAATTCCTATTTTATATGCGGGTCTTCTTTCAAGCGGCGTTGCCTACACACTTCAAATAGTGGCGCAAAAGGAAACCAACCCCACCGTCGCCTCGGTTGTAATGAGCTTGGAGTCGGTTTTTGCGGTGCTTTCGGGCGCTCTTTTTGGCGAGGTAATGAGCGGCAGGGAGATTGTAGGCTGTGTTTTAATGTTTATAGCGGTTATCCTAGCACAGATAGAATTTAAACCCATAAAGGTAAAATAAAAACAGTATATTGAATAAAAATAAAAAGGCAGATTTATCAGTCTGATAAATCTGCCTTTAGCTTTTGCAAAAATGCTTTTAAGCGCCGTATTTTTGGGCAATCTCGGTTACCGATTTTTTGGCAATTTCAATCTCTTCGGGTGTAACCTCTTCATCAAAATCGTTGAAGCTGTTTTCCGAAATATCTCTGCCGGTTAAGAATTTGTACCAGGTAAGTCCAAGGGCGTATCTACCAAGACCCAAACTGGCGTGGAAGGTGTCGCGGTGAACTTTTTCTATGCCGTTTTCTATCATAGCGCCGAAAACCTCGCCCGAGGGAATAATAAGGTCTGCGTTAATTTCCTCAGCCGCCTTTTTGTAGGAAGCAATAATGTCGCTTAGCATATCTTTATAAGAGCTATATTTAAGCTCGTTTACAAGTCGTGCGCTGCCCTCCTCATACGCCCAGGTTTGATGAACTGCGATTTTTGCCTTTGGACAGAGCTTTCTAACGTATGCAATAACTTCGTTAAGGTAGGGCTGATAGCTCTCATAATAGGGGGCTTTTTGGCTAACCTGCTGAATGGTAATAACGTTCCAGTCGCGGTTTAATAATGCCTCCTTAAGTGAAACGAAGAAGCCTGTTGAAATACCGTTAACCTCAAGCGCATAGCTTGGCTTTTCACTAAACATATTTCTGTAATGCCTTGAAAGGGGGCAGCCGCCAATAATTAAATTGGTTGACTGAAGATACATACTGTCTGCCCTTGCAATTCTGCTTAGGTAGCGTTGAGCGTCTTGCGAAAAACTGTTTCCGATTGATAAAACCTGCATAATATAATCTCCTTTATGTTATTTAATTCTGACTTTCCTTCGATTGCGGCGGCGTTTTTTTCTGATTTTATTGCTTATAATAATGTAGAGAACAAAGCCGATTATCAAAAGAACAATTACAAGAACAATTACCATAAAAACCGAGCCGCCAAAGAAGTCGGTGACGGTGCTAACGAACACCAAAATACCGCTTTGCTCCACCGCGCTGATGGCAACAACAGGAGTGGTGGCAATAGGCTCGCCCGCGTATTTCACCGTGGCGGTACCAAGCTCCTGACCGATGGCTATGGGAGCTTTTGCACGCTCGCTAAAAAGCTCAACCTCCACTTTAAAGCTAGACTCCTCTGCCGCTTTGGGAACAACGGCGTTTACAGGATTTTTAAGCACCAAGGCTACCGTGTCGGTATCCATAGAAAGGTCAACGGGGGACTCACCAACGGGGGTTTCGGTTCCGTAAACCTCACGGTATTCAAACTCGTTAAATACCCATTCGTAAAGCTGCTTTGTTTCCTTAAATTCGTACCTTACCTTAACCCCCGCCTCGTTTTTAACGGGGCACTTCATAACAACGCATACATAGGTTATGCCATCCTCCTCGGCATAGGTTACAAGGCATCTGCCTGCGGGGTCGGTGTAGCCTGTTTTACCGCCGTCAACGGGTCGGTAGTAGGTATCAGGCAGGGAGGTGTTAGGGTCCTGAATAAATACCGTGGTTGCAAGTATGCGTGTTTTAGGAACCATATTTGTGGCGGGTACGGTGTGGCGAACTGTGCCGAAAATCTTTTTAAAGGTTTCATTTTTAAGGGCGTACTTTGTAAGGGTGTACATATCCTTCGGGGTGGTATAGTGGTTATCATTGTGAAGACCGTGGGGATTTTCAAAGTGGCTGTTTGTCATACCAAGCTGTTTTGCTTTAGCATTCATTTTATCCACAAAGCCGTAGATGCTTCCGCCAAAATGCTCGGCAAGAACGTTTGCGGCATCGTTAGCCGAGTGAACCAGCAAAATGTAAAGAAGCTCCAACGCCGGAAGCTGTTCACCGTACACAAGATTAAAAACAGAAGAATCGGTGCCAAGCAGAATGTCTAAAGCGCTTCTGTTACAGGTTATCATAGTGTTTTCAAGGTCTTTACACTCATCAAGCACAACAACGGCGGTCATAATTTTGGTAAGGGATGCAGGGTAGAGCCTTTGGTCGGCGTTTTTTTCATATATAACTGTGTCGGTGTCAACATTGGCAATAAGGCAACCCTCGGCAGAAAGGGTAAAGGTGGAAGGTTTGTAAGCCAAAACGGGTGACGTAAATATAACCGATATTAAAAAAATGCAAAAAATTAAACAAAATATCTTTTTTATCATAGATTTTTCCTCGAAAATGTAGTATAATCAATAATATATTATAGTATACATTAAATTTGCGAATTTTTAAAGAGGAAAATTGATATTTTAAAAAATTTTTAATAATGCTTTAAAGGAGAACAAAAAATGGTATATATCACGGGCGATATGCACGGCGATGAATCCCGTTTGTATGATAAAGAGTGGCGTAAGCTTAAAAAGGACGATGTGCTTATAGTTTGCGGTGACTTTGGCTTTGTGTGGGATGACAGTCCAAGGGAGCAAAGCACCCTTAAATATTTAGGCAGCCGAAAATTCACTGTCTGCTTTTTAGACGGGGCGCACGAAAACTTTGAGCTTATAAGAAAATACCGCCAAACCGTTTGGAAGGGCGGTAAGGTTCATAGAATTTCGGGAAATCTTTTTCATCTTATGCGGGGCGAGATTTTTGAAATCGAGGGGAACAAAATATTTGTTTTCGGCGGTGGAGAAAGTCTGGATAAGGAAATCCGCGTGGAGCAGCAGCATTGGTGGAGGGCGGAGCTTCCCACCCCTAACGAAATGGCTCGCGGCGCCGCAAATTTAGATGAATGTTCGGGTCAGGTGGACTATATTTTAACCCACGAGCCGCCCTCGCTTGTAAAAAGCGCAATGCTTCTTCGCACGGGCGATGCCGACCACGTAAATAAGCTTAATGGCTTTTTTGAAGAAATCGGTAGATTTTGCACCTACAAGCAGTGGTATTTTGGCGCCCTGCATGAGGATAGAAGAATAACCCCGCGCCACACCTGTGTGTTCAATAAAATTTTACCTATTGATACATACATTTATGAAAACACAAGGGCAGAGCAGCTGTCATTTTTTGATGATGATTTTGAGGCTACGCCCGTTAAAAAGAAAAAAAGGAGCTTTATGAAAAAATGAATCACGTAGAAAAGGCAAAAGAACTATTTTTAAAGGGTTACAACTGTGCGCAGGCAGTTTTTGTAGCATTTTCAGACGTTACAAATTTAAGCGAGGATGAAGCCTTTTTAATTTCCACATCCTTTGGCGGCGGAATGGGTCACTCGGGCGAAGCTTGTGGCGCCGTAACGGGTATGTATATGGCAGTTGGTATGCTTTTAGGCTACTCCGACCCCAACGATGCTGATGCAAAGAAAAAGCATTATGATCTTATTAAAAAATTATCAGACGATTTTAAAGCAGAGTTTTTAGAAATTCGCTGCCCCGAGCTTTTGGAAAGGCTTGACAAAAACGAATACTTACTTCCCGCCGATGAGGCTTATAAAAAACGCCCCTGTCTTATTTTTGTGGAAAAAGCGGCAGAGATGGTAGAGGGTCTGTTGGCTTAAACTCTGCGGCTTTAGATAGCTTTATAAAGAATAAAGGGAAATATGTATTATATACACAAATAATTGGCAGATATAATTTTAAAATTTTTAAAATTTACTATTGCTTTTTTAAAACATTTGTGTTATCATTGTTTCGTTAATCGAATTTGAAAGGAGTGTCAGTATGAAACAGGGAATCCATCCTAAGTATGAAACCACCACCGTTAAGTGTGCTTGTGGTGCTGAATTCGAAACTCGCTCAACCAAGGAAAACATCCGTCTTGATATTTGCTCTAAATGTCATCCTTTCTTTACTGGAAAGCAAAAGTTGGTAGATACAGGCGGTCGTGTTGATCGTTTCAAAAAGCGTTTCAACTTGGAAAGCAAGTAATTTTATTAGGAAATTATTAAATCCGTTCGCTTCGGCGAACGGATTTTTCCTTTTTTATAAGTGCTTTTTGGTAGGCTTATTTAAAAAACAGCATATAAATTCCCTCTAAAAGCGCTAGGTGTAACGGGTAAAACAGGTAGAAAAAGTACTTCATATTAAGCTTTCCCCGTTTGCCCGAATAAAACAGCAGGGGCAGTAGGGCAAAGGCAGAATATACCTGTATTCCGCCGTAATGCAAATTCATAAAAAGAATACAAACCCCAAAGCAAAGCAGATGTATAAAATGGTTATCCAGCCTTTTTAAAATTTTATTGTCACAGTTTTTAGGCGCCTTGAAAAGAGCGGCGCCAACGGGGGCAAGGCAACCGTAAAAGCCGTAGTCAATTCTAAGCAGTTCGTTTAAACGGTAAATCGCAAAAACGGCGGCGGGTAAAATAAGTAAAGAGCAAAGCCGTATAATCGGCTTAAAACAGTCGGAAAGCATAATCTTTTTCATAAGCTCCAAGGAGTAAACCGCCAAAATGCCAATGGAAAATGAAATAAGCACATTAAGCTTTGCCTTGCCGTCATAAAAGAATAAAACAATCTGGCAAATCACGCCCAAAGCAAAAACGCCCCCAAAATATTTAAGCTTGTTTTTGGTGTGGGTGGCACCCTCGGCTATCATAAAGGAAAAAATGGGGAAAGAAAGTCTTCCTATAATCCGCAAAACCGTAAGTCTTGGAAAAATTATAACCCCAATATGGTCAATAAGCATTGTAACGGCGCCAAATATTTTAAGGGCGTTACCGCTAAGATTAAATTTTTGGGCGGTGGAATTCAGCACATTAAAGCCCCCTTTAGAAAAACTACCTTTTTATTATAATGAATTTTTAAAAATTATCAATAGGCAGAGCGATATTTGCCTTTAAAAAGGCTTTTTAAAGCTGTATTTTTTTGAATATTCGTCATAAAATACTGTAAGCATAGGGGTTTTATAAACAGAATTTAGTTGATTTTAATAATTTTTAAATTATCTTTAAAAAAACCAAAAAAAGGTCTTGACAATTTAAGGTTTAGCCATTATAATAATCAAGTCATATGACTTATGGCGGCATAGCTCAGTTGGCTAGAGCATTCGGTTCATACCCGAAGTGTCGTTGGTTCAAATCCGACTGCCGCTACCAAACGTAAGAAGGGGTATTGAAATATTAATACCTTTTCATATGGCCCGGTGGTCAAGCGGTTAAGACACCGCCCTTTCACGGCGGTAACACGGGTTCGAGTCCCGTCCGGGTCACCACTTTTTCTCCAAGCCGTCCCCCAATATGGAGGCATAGCTCAGCCGGTAGAGCGTCCGCCTCACACGCGGAAGGTCACAGATTCGAGTTCTGTTGTCTCCACCAAACGCATCGACTTTGGTCGATGCGTTTTCTTTTTCCAAAACCTTGTTCAGCGGGCGCCCCTCTCCAACGGGTCAGGTCACTGATTCGAGTTTACGTTGTCTTCACCAAATCCCAAAGTCGAAAGGCGTTGGGATTTTCTCTTCACAAAACGCC
>JAFSDM010000011.1 GCA_017436225.1 Clostridia bacterium
AAAAATTAAAATTTTAAAATTTTTGGAGGATTTTATTATGAAAAAATATGTTTGCTTAATTTGTGGTTATGTTCATGAGGGTGACAGCGCTCCTTCCGAGTGCCCAATTTGTAAAGCTCCCGATACCAAGTTCAAGCTTCAGGAGGAAGAAAAGGGTTGGGCTGCCGAGCACGTAATCGGCATTGCAAAGGGTGTTGACCAGAGAATTGTTGACGGTCTTAGAGAGAACTTTATGGGCGAGTGCACCGAGGTTGGTATGTACCTTGCAATGGCAAGAGCTGCTCACCGTGAAGGCTACCCTGAAATCGGTCTTTACTGGGAAAAAGCCGCTTTGGAAGAGGCAGAGCATGCAGCTAAATTTGCAGAGCTTTTAGGCGAAGTTGTAAGCCCCAGCACTAAAGAAAACCTTAAGGTTCGCGTAGAGGCTGAAAACGGCGCAACCTACGGCAAAAACGAGCTTGCAAAGCTTGCTAAGGAGCTTGGTCTTGACGCTATTCACGATACCGTTCACGAAATGGCAAGAGATGAAGCCCGCCACGGCAAAGCATTTGAGGGACTTTTAAAGAGATACTTCGGTTAATTAAAAATTAGGGCGGTCAACCACGACCGCCCTTTTAAAAAAGGAGATATTTTTATGTTAGACAACAAGGTAATAGAACTTTTAAACGATCAAATCAACAAAGAATTTTACAGTGCATATCTTTATTTAGATATTGCAAATTATTACACCGCCAACGATTTGGACGGTTTTGCAAACTGGTATACTATTCAGGCTCAGGAGGAGCGCGACCACGCACTTTTGTTCCTTAAGTATTTGCAAATTAACGGTATTCCCGTCGAGCTTAAGGCTATTGGTAAGCCTGATAAGACTTTTGAAAACCATCTTGACCCACTTTTAGCGGGTGCCGAGCACGAGAGATATGTAACAAGCCTTATTCATAATATTTATGATGCTGCCTATTCTGTTAAGGATTTCAGAACAATGCAGTTTTTGGATTGGTTTGTTAAGGAGCAGATGGAGGAGGAAGAAAACGCCGATAAAATGGTTAATAAATATAAACTTTTTGGCGATGACCCCAAAAGCCTTTATCTACTTGACCAAGAGCTTGCCGCAAGAATTTATACCGCCCCAAGCCTTGTTTTATAGTTGAAAATTTCATTTGGATGTGCTATCATTTTGGTAGCACATCTTTTTTATTTTGGGGTGAAACAATGATTATTTTAATTACAGGCGCATCACATACTGGCAAAACGGCACTTGCTCAAAAACTGCTTGAAAAATATAAATATCCCTATCTTTCAATTGACCATCTTAAAATGGGGTTAATTCGCAGTGGCAATACTGCCCTTACTCCTTTAGATGATGATAAGCTTACCGAATATTTGTGGCCCATTGTACGCGAAATGATTAAAACCGCCATTGAAAATAAGCAAAATCTGATTGTAGAGGGTTGTTATATTCCTTTTGATTGGGCAAATGATTTTGATAAAGAGTATCTTGAAAACATTAAATACTATTGCCTTATACTTAGCGAGAGTTACATTAAAAACAATTTTGCCGATATTAAAAAATTTGCCAGCGTTATTGAAAACCGTTTAGATGATGAGTGGTGTACTATGGAGAGTGTACTTACTGACAATGCAGAAGTGCTCTCCCTTGCCAAAAGGCATAATGTAAACTATATTCTGATTGATGATAAATACGAAATTAATATTGATTTTTAAAAGCTTGGCATAAACCTTATGCGGATTTTGTCTAAAAAATGTTGTAGAAATTAGTATGGTGTGATATAATCACTTAGTTACATTAAAAAGAAAGAGGTTAAAATATGGCTAAGCTTTTAACGGGTTCTGTTGATATGACAACTGGTACCCCATGGAAGAAAATTGTACAGTTTACTATGCCAATGCTTATAGGCAATATTGCTCAGCAGCTTTACAGCACGGTAGATACCATCGTTGTTGGCAGATATGCTTCTAATGGTGATAACGCTATTGCTGCGGTAGGAAGCGCACTTCCTATTCTTAATATGTTGCTTGTTTTGTTTATTGGTATTTCTGCCGGTGCCAGCGTTATGGTGGCGCAGTATTTCGGCGCTAAAAATCGCAAGGCGCTTTCTTTTACTGTTGGTAACTGTATTACCGCAACCGCAATCGCTTCGGTAGTTCTTATAGCTATTGCGGCGCCGTTTATCAGGCAAATCCTGATTGTGCTTAATACCCCCGAAAACATACTTCAGTGGTGTTATGAATATTTAATGATTTCGCTTATTGGCATAGCGGGTATGGCTTACTATAATATTTTAAGCGGTATTTTAAGGGGTCTTGGCGATTCCTTTTCATCCCTTGTCTATTTGCTTATTGCAACCGTAATTAACATTATTCTAGATATTTGTTTTGTTGCAGGTCTTAAAATGGACGTTGCGGGCGTTGCCCTTGCAACCATTATTGCACAGTGTATTTCTTCGGGTCTTTGCCTTATTAAATTATCCCGTATGAAACAGCATTTCGACTTCGGATTTAGGTATTTAAAGCCAACGGGAAACTACATAAAAACTCTTGTAAAATTAGGTCTTCCGTCGGGTCTTACTCAGGCAATAATTTCTTCGGCTATGATAATTGTACAGTCCCTTACCAATCAGTTTGGAGAGCAGTTTATCGCCGCCAATGTAATTATTATGCGTGTAGATGGCTTTGCTATGATGCCTAACTTCTCATTCGGTATGGCGCTTACTACATATTCGGGTCAAAATGTTGGCGCAGGTCTTTATGACAGGGTTGCAAAGGGCGCAAAGCAGGGCACCCTTATGGCGGTTGGCTGTTCAACCGTTATTACCGCTGTAATTCTTCTTTTTGGCAAACACCTTATGAGTGTATTTACCGAAACCGCCGAGCTTGTAAACCTTGCCGCAAGCCTTATGCTTATACTTGCTGTAGGCTATATTGCAATGGCGGTCACACAAAGCCTTTCGGGCATTATGCGTGGTGCGGGCGACACTATGACACCTATGTGGATTTCACTTATAACCACCGTTGTGGTGCGTGTGCCGTTAGCTTACGGAATTTCATATTTAACCGCTACTGAGACGCTTCCCAACGGAAGAAAGGAATGTATACAAATTTCCCTTTTATGCTCTTGGATTATAGGCGCGGTGCTTACCGCAATTTTCTTCAGCCGAGGAAAATGGAAATCAAAGGCAATAAAATAATAAATCGGTTTTACAAAACACATCCGTTTTTGGGAGACGCTTCGTAAAGAAGTTTCTCCCAATTTCTTTTTATATTAAAAATGACACTTTCGGTTTGAAAGTGTCATAGTGGGTTACATATTTTAAAATTATACCTATCTCAAAGATAAATGTAATGAGTGATATTGTGAGACAGGTCTCACAGTTTTATTTTGCCTTACGGCAAAGTGATATTAAAACCTTTGGTTTTAGTTTTATTATATTCGCTCCAAAACTGCCGAAGGCAATATCACTTGGACGAAGTCCAAATATAACTGCGAAGCAATATAACTCGCCGATAGGCGAATATAACTGAGGCGCACTTCCTTACGGAGTGCGCCTCTTTGGGTGTGTTTTTTCTTTTTAAAGAAAAAAACAGTCATAAAACTTTCAAAAACTTATATACTTAAAAAGTCGCAAACAATCTTCAAAAAGAAGAAAAAATTCTGTTATTTGGCAAAAAATACTATATTTTTTGTTAATTTTATACAAAAAATAGAGAAGAACATTTACAACTTAGATTTAAAATATACAAAAAAGCCCTTGCCAATCAACATAGAGAGTGATATAATAAAATAGTGAGATAACCTTTGGCGTTAAATACATTATTAGGAGATGAGGTTTTGAAAAAAACAGAATGCGTTGCCATGCTATTGGCAGGCGGTCAGGGAAGTCGTTTGGGTGTTCTCACCCAAAAAATCGCAAAGCCGGCTGTGCCCTATGGCGGAAAATACAGAATTATAGATTTTCCCCTTTCAAACTGTGTAAATTCGGGCATTGAAACGGTTGGTGTGCTTACCCAGTATCAGCCTTTGGAGCTTAACGATTATATCGGTTCGGGCAAACCGTGGGATTTGGACAGATCAAACGGGGGCGTTCACGTTTTACCGCCTTATCAAAAAATTGAGGGTGCCGATTGGTATAAAGGTACCGCAAATGCAATTTATCAGAATATACCGTTCTTAGAGCGTTATAATCCCGAATACGTGCTTATTTTGTCGGGTGACCATATTTACAAAATGGATTATTCCGATATGCTTAAAAGGCATAAGGAAACGGGTGCCGACTGTACCATAGCTGTTTTAGAGGTTTCCTTGGAGGAGGCTTCTCGCTTTGGTATTATGAACGCCCATGAGGATGGCACCATCTATGAATTTGAAGAAAAACCCGCTAATCCAAAAAGCAATCTTGCTTCAATGGGTATTTACATATTCAATTGGAGCATCCTTCGTGAATATTTAGAGAATGATGAAAAGGATCCAAATTCCTCTAACGACTTTGGTAAAAACATTATTCCCAATATGCTTAACAACGGCGAAAAGCTTATTACCTATCCCTTCTCAGCATATTGGAAGGATGTTGGAACAATAGATTCTCTTTGGGAGGCTAACTTAGACCTTCTTAATCCCAAGGTAGAGCTTGACCTTGCCGACCCCAACTGGCGTATTTATTCTAGAACTCCTTCTGCATCACCGCAGTTTATTTCGGATACCGCCGTGGTGCAAAATTCACTTGTTACCGAGGGCTGTAACATAAGCGGTAAGGTAGATTTTTCTATTCTTTTTGAAAATGTTACGGTTGAAGAGGGCGCTGAGGTTAGAGATTCGCTTGTTATGCCGGGCGCAGTTATTAAAAGCGGAGCATCTGTTCAGTATGCCATTGTGGCTGAGAATTCCGTTATTGAAAGTGGAGCTAAGGTTGGCGAACGCCCTGAAGAGGTTTCAAATCTTGATGATTGGGGAGTTGCGGTAGTTGGCGCCGACCTCACTGTTGGTAAAAATGCTTCCGTTTCCGCAAAAGCAATGGTTACTCAGTCAGTAAAGGAGGGCGAAAAGGTATGAAAAACAATAACGTAATGGGCGTTGTTTTTGCCAACGTCAACGATGATTTAATTCGCGAGCTTACCGAAGTTCGCTCTATGGCATCGGTGCCCTTTGGCGGAAGATACCGTATGATAGATTTTTCTCTTTCAAACCTTGTTAATGCAGGTGTTTCTAAGGTTGGAATTATTCCCAAATATAATTATCACTCATTAATGGACCATGTAGGCTCGGGTAAGCCTTGGGATCTTGATCGTAAAAGCGGCGGTCTTTCCATTCTTCCGCCCTATGTTAATTCTGAGATTAGTATAGATACAGGCCGTATAGATTCTCTTAGCTCGGTTATGAGCTACCTATCAAAGAGCAAGGAAAATTACATCGTTCTGTGCGATGCCGACGTGGTTGGTAATATTGATATTTCTAAGATGGTCGATGCTCATATAGAAAGCAAGGCGGATATCACATTCGCTTATAAAAACGGACCGCTCCCCAAAAGCAATGCAAATATTATGACCTTTGAAATGCAGGATGATGGCAGAATTGTTAAAATCAGAACACCCGAAAATTATGGTGTTATCTGTGATTTTAGCTTGGACATTATCATTATGCAAAGAACCTTGCTTATAGATTTGGTTAAAACTGCAAGGGAAGAAAATATGAGTCATCGTTTAAGAGATGTTATTTCTTCCAAGATTGATACCCTTAAACTGGTGGGCTATGAAGTAAAGGAATTCACGCTTGTTATTGATGGTACGGATTCTTATGCAAACGCAAACTTTGCACTTCTTGACCCCGCAGTAAGAGCAGAGCTTTTTGCCCTTGAAAGACCTATCTACACCAAAAATCGCGATGACGTTCCAACCCGTTACGGCTTGGAAGCAAAGGTTTCTAATTCACTTATTGCAGATGGCTGTGTAATTGAAGGTGAGGTTAACGACTGTGTTCTTTTCCGTGGTGTTAAGGTTGAAAAGGGCGCAAAGCTTTCTAACTGTATTATTATGCAGGACTCTGTGGTTAGAAGCAACGCTAATTTAAGGTGTGTTATAGCTGATAAAAACGTGGAAATTACTGAAGGCAGAGAGCTTTCAGGCGCTCCCACACACTATATGACGGTTAGAAAATCCTCAAAGGTTTAAGTGCTTAAAAAACATCCCAAGCCCGTAAAAATACAGGGCTTGGGAGCGTTAAATTATATTTATCCAGATACGAAAGGTATAAAAAAATGAAAGTTTTATTTGCAGCCAGTGAAGCCTATCCTTTTGCTATGTCGGGCGGTCTTGCAGATGTAGCGGGTGCGCTTCCAAAGGCATTAAGAAGTCGTTTTGTAGGTTGTCGAGTGGTGCTTCCCCTCTACGGTACAATAAGTGAAGAATTGCGAAGCAAAATGAAATTCATAACACATATTACTGTTCCCGTGGCGTGGCGCAGGCAGTATTGCGGTGTTTTTGAAGCCCATGCAGACGGCGTTATTTACTATCTTATCGACAATCAGTACTACTTCAAGCGTGATACTTTTTACGGTCATTATGATGATGCCGAAAGATTTGCGTTTTTCTCACGTGCGGTGCTTGAAATTATTCCGCATATTGATTTTGTTCCCGATGTTATTCATTGTAACGATTGGCAAACAGCCATGATTCCCGTCTATAAAGATAGATTTTATAACACAGGAATTTATCAGAATATTAAAACAGTTTTCACAATTCATAATATTCAGTATCAGGGCAAGTACGGCTACGGCGTTTTAGGTGATGTTTTAGGTCTTGGCGACGATGCGGCTCACCTTGTAGAATACGGTGGCTGTGTAAATCTTATGAAGGGCGCTATTGAAACCGCTGACAGGGTAACAACCGTCAGCCGCACCTACGCCGAGGAAATTTTAACCCCTTGGTTCTCACACGGACTTGATGAAATCTTAAAATTAAGGCAGTTTAAGCTAAGCGGTATTGTAAACGGTATTGATACCGAGGTTTACAACCCCGAAACCGACCCGCTTATTTATAAACATTTTTCTGCAACCGATTTTTCGGGCAAGGCGGTTAATAAGGCGGAGCTTCAAAAAGAAATGGGTCTGCCCCAAAAGGCAGATGTTCCCGTTATTGGTATAGTAAGCCGTCTTGTTGGGCATAAAGGCTTTGACCTTGTTAAAGCAGTTTTTGAAGATATGCTAAAGGCGGATGTTCAGTTTGCAATTTTAGGCTCAGGCGAGTGGGAGTTTGAAACCTTCTTTTACAATATGAAGGAAAAATATCCCGAAAAGGTTGGACTTAAATTGGGCTTTGTACCTCAGCTTGCCCACCGCATTTATGCCGGCGCTGATATTTTCTTAATGCCCTCTAAGAGCGAGCCTTGCGGTCTTGCTCAGATGGTGGCTCTCCGCTATGGAACCATTCCTATTGTTCGTGAAACAGGCGGACTTAAGGATACAATTCAAGATAGCGGCGACGGTAAGGGTAACGGCTTTACCTTTGCTACCTACAACGCTCACGATATGCTTGAAGCAGTTTGGCGTGCCCTTGCAGGCTATAGTGACCCCGAAGGCTGGAACACACTTGCTCTTCGCGCTATGGAATGTGACAACACCTGGAAACGCTCGGCAGGGGAATACCTTAAGATTTATAAAGGTCTTGTAAATTAAAAGTTTTAAGAAAAACCTCTAAAGGTAGATTATGGACTGCCCTTAGAGGTTTTTTCTTTTAGCCTATGAAGTATGCTTGAAAAAAACTGTTTAAAGTGATATAGTTAAAATATATCTTCCGAAATTAAAATGCTTTAATATTGTCAAAGGAGAATTTTTATGCAAGCCATACCCAGTGTTGCAGCCAAGAAAAGTGAAAGAAACTACGGCATAGATTTGCTCAGGATTATTTCAATGCTTATGATTATTATTTTACATATTTTAGGGCACGGAGGTGTTTTGAAGAATACTGCTGTGCTTTCATACCGTTATGAGGCTGCATGGTTTTTAGAAACTGCATCATATTGCGCTGTAAACTGTTATGCACTTATATCGGGTTATGTGGCAGTAAATTCCAAGTTTAAGTATTCAGGCATTGTGTCTTTGTGGCTTCAGGTTGTTTTTTATACCGTTTTAATTGCAACGGTAATGGCAATTGTTTCGCCCAATATAGGTAAAGCAGAGGTTATAGACGCTTTTTTCCCTGTTTCTAATAAAATTTATTGGTATTTTACAGCTTATTTTTGTATGTACTTTTTTACGCCTATATTTAATAAAGCAATAGGAGCCCTTAGTGAAAAACAGTTAAAAGCAATAGGCGTTGCTATTTTTGCGGTATTTTGTCTTATTCCCTTTTTAAAACAATCAGATATTTTTTCGGTTATTCGCGGGTATAGTCCAATTTGGCTTATGATGCTTTACATTTTGGGCGGAATAATTAACAAATGCAATTTATTAAGCAAAATCAAACCTTGGGTTTTAATTCTTTTATATGTTTTAATGGTAGCTATAACTTGGGGTGAGCGGCTTATTTGTGATTATTATAATGCTAACTTTTCGCCCGAAAATCAACTTGTTACCAAGCTTACTCAGTACACCTCTCCAACTATATTTTTTGCTGCAATATTTCTGTTTGTAGGCTTTTCAAAACTAAAAATAAGCGGAGCTTTGATAAAGCCTATTGCACTTTTTTCATCTACCTCTTTTAGTGTTTATTTAATACACGAAAACCCTTATGTACGGGTAAATGTTATTAAAAAAATAGCAACGGTATTCCCAAAATTAAACACACCTTTACTTGTGCTCGGCGTATTGGCAACGGCGGTGCTTATTTACCTAATCTGCAGCCTTATTGATATTATCCGAGAAAAGCTTTTTAAGGCATTAAAAGTAAAAAAACTTGTAAGCAATATGGAACAAAAATTATTTAAAAACATATGGTAATTTTTTAAAATCCGCCCTTTAAAGGCGGATTTATTTTAAATCTGTTAAATCTATCTGTTGTTTTGCTGTTAAATACACATTAAATCAAATCAATATGCTTTTTCACTTGAAAAAAATGTCATATGGTGCTATAATAACAGTATATGTATATTTTATATATTTTTGAAAGCGAGATACTTTTATGAATAGATTTGTTAATGATATTAAAAAGTTTTTTAACTATTCAAGCTATAATGTTAAAGCTGAGCTTAAAAGTGAGGTTGCAGGCTCGTTTTTAAGCTGGCTTTGGTGGATTTTAGATCCGCTTTTATATATGTGTGTTTACGCTTTTGTGGCGGGCGTTATATTCGGCGCAAGCTCAAAGCCGTATTTCCTTGTGTTTGTTTTTATAGGTCTTAACTGTTGGCAGTTTTTTAATAGAGTTGTCAGAAACAGCGTTAAGCTGGTTTCAAACAAAAAAAGTATTGTAACCAAGGTTTACATTCCAAAATATATGTTCATTTTTGAAAAAATAGGCACAAACGGTTTTAAAATGCTAGTTTCCTTTGTTATTACTGCGGTGTTTATGATTTATTATCAGGTGCCGCTTTCCTTAAATATGCTATGGGTAGCGCCGCTTCTTTTAATGCTTGGTATCGTTGCTTTTGCATTTAGTTCAATCATAATGCACTTCGGTGTTTTTGTGGAAGACCTTTTAAATATTGTAACGGTTGGACTTCAGCTTGTTTTCTATTTATCCGGTATTTTCTACGATATCACAGACCGCTTGGCAGCAAAGCACCCCACAATGTGCAACATTTTGGTTTACGGCAATCCCGTAGCGCTTATTATAACCGATATTAGAAACACCTTGCTTTATAACCAAGAACCGCATTTCTTAGCCCTTGGAATTTGGCTTGTAATAGCCCTTGTGATTTCTACAATCGGTATTAAAATTATTTACAGATACGAAAACAGTTACGTTAAAATCATTTAATAAAAGGGGGATTTTAAACTATGGCAGAGTCGGCTATTTCGGTAAAGGATGTAAAAATTCAATATCGTGTTATGAATAAAATGTCCCTTTTAAAAGCAATACTGAACCCCAAAAAATTCTCTAAAACAGAGTATTTTGAAGCGGTTAAGGGTATTTCCTTTGAGGTTGAAAAGGGCAAAATTTTAGGTATAGTTGGTAAAAACGGCAGTGGTAAATCCACACTTCTTCGCGCTATTGCGGGTATCTTTTGCCCCGATTCGGGAAGCATTGATTTGCACGGTCACTCTATTTCCTTGCTTTCTATAGGTGTTGGCTTTCAAAACGCTTTATCCGGCAGAGAAAACATTTTTCTTTCGGGTATGCTTTTAGGCTTCACAAAGGAGCAAATTGAGGAAAAATTAGATGAAATTATAGAATTTTCAGAGCTTGGCCAGTTTATTGACCGCCCCGTAAAAACCTATTCAAGCGGTATGCATTCCAAGCTTGCATTTTCCATTACAGCAATACTCGAAACCGAAATTATGCTTATTGATGAGGTACTTTCGGTTGGTGATGCCAAGTTTAAAAAGAAGAGCTATGCCAAAATGAAGAGCCTTATAGATAATAAAGACAGAACTGTTATTATTGTTTCTCACAGCTCCGAAACACTTAAAAACCTTTGTGATAATATCCTTTGGATTCATGATGGAGAAATGAAAATGCTTGGAACGGTAGATGAGGTTTTACCTAAATATAACGAATTTATGTCATAATTTATTAAAAGCACGATGTTATTTTTGTTTTTTGGTTTTTTGTTATTGAATTTAAAACGAGGATTGTCTTATGAGCGATTATAAATATAAATTTTCTGTAATAATGGCGGTTTATAACGTTGAGGAGTTTTTGGCAGAAGCAATCGAAAGCATTGTAAATCAAACCATCGGTTTAAAAAACATTCAGCTTATTTTGGTGGATGATGGCTCAAGCGATGGCAGTGAAAAAATCTGCGATAAATATGCCGCTAAATATCCCGAAAATATTTTTGTAATTCATAAAGAAAATGGTGGCGTTTCATCGGCAAGAAACCTTGCTCTTGATAAAACGGAGGGCAAGTACATTAATTTCTTAGACGGGGATGATAAATTAGAACTTCGCTCTCTTAGTGAGGCATGGAAGTTCTTTGAAAAGCATTATGAGGAAACCGATATTGTGGCTATGCCCATTAAGTTTTTTGATGCCGCAAGAGGCGAACATATGCTTAATTATAAGTTTAAAGACGGTAGCCGAATTATAGATTTGAACGAATATTGGAATTATGTTCAAATGTCTGCCTCAAGCACCTTTATCAAGGCTGAAAAGCTTAAAGATATACGCTTTGATGTAGCCCTCGCTTACGCTGAGGATGCTAAGGTTATTCAAACTATATTAATGGAAAAGCAAACTTTAGGACTTTTAAAAGAAGCCGCCTATCTTTATAGAAAAAGACAGCTTGGAACTTCTGCTATACAAATGTCCGGCACAAAAGCAAACTGGTATTTGCCCGTTGTTAAAAACTTCCATTTACATATAATCATGTTGGCAATTGAGCGCTTGGGGTTTGTTCCAAGATATTTGCAAAACACCTTAATGTATGATTTGCAGTGGCGTATTAAAAAGGCCGTTGTTGAGGCTGAAGGCCTTGGCGAAGAAGAAAAAGAAGAATACGTAAACGTTATTAAAAGGCTTTTAACATATATTGATGATGATATTATCGTATCTCAAGCTCATTATTGGGGCGAACATAAAATTTTAGCTTTAAAAATGAAATACGCAAAGGATATTGGCTTTGTTACCGAGCCTTTACCTGCACTTTGTTTTACCGAAGAAAATCTTTTCCCGATTGAGTATTGCAAAGTGGTTGTTGAGTTTATAGATATTAAAGACGGTTTTGTTCAAATGGATTGCTCGGTAAGTCTTTATGATGAAGAATATAAAGACTTAGGATTTTTCGTTACTGTAAACAACGAAAGAATGGATGCCGAAAATTATATTGAAAGAGATAAAGTTACCGCTTTAGGTCATGACATAGTCGTTAAATATTCTTTCAACGTCAAAGCAAAGCTTAAGGATAAAAACGAAATAACCATTGGAGCTAATTTAAACGGTTGCGAAGTTATCTTCAATAAAATACAGTTCGGTAAATACACCCCTGTAAATAAAAAATATGTAAATAGCTATTGCATTTTAGATGATTATATTATCCATCGCAGTGGAAATGCGCTTTTAATCTCTAAAAAGAGTTTCTTTAAAAACATAAAAAGAGAGCTTAAACTTTGCCTGGAAATATTTAAAAGAGATGGTAAATTAGGTATGGGCGCGGCTATTATTCGCCCAATGCTCTTTATTTACAAACTTTTTAAAAGAAAACCACTTTGGCTTATTTCAGACCGACCTGCGAGTGCGGGTGATAACGGTGAGGCATTCTTTACCTATATGCGTAAAAATCACAAAGAAATCGATGCCAGATTTGTGCTGATGGCAGATAGCAGTGATTTTGAAAGAATGTCAAAAATTGGTCCCGTTTTGGTAAAAGATTCTTTAAAGCATAAGCTTTTGTCGGCAGTTAGTGAATATATTGTTTCAAGTCACGGCGAACCTGAAATTTTCTGCCCCTTACGCTCAAGGGTTGAGCCGTTTAAAAACTTCTGGGCGAAGGTAAAATTTGTATTTTTACAGCACGGCGTAACAAAGGATGACCTATCATCTTGGCTTAATAAATACAATAAAAATTTCACAGGCTTTGTTGTTTCGGCAAATGCTGAATATGATTCAATCTTAGAATATGATTACTACTATTCTTCCGAAAACGTTTGGCTTACAGGTATGCCAAGATTTGATACCCTTTATGATAATAGTCAAAAGGTTGTTAGCATTATGCCAACTTGGCGCAAGAATTTAACCGCAGGTCAGAATGCTGCTACAGGTGGTTGGAATATTATAGAAGATTTTAAAGAAAGTGATTTCTATAAATTCTATAACGGACTTATAAATCATCCTGAAATTCTTAAAACCGCAAAGAAAACAGGCTATGCCGTAGAATTTTTACTCCATCCAAATCTTTTTGAAAGCGAAAGCCTTTTTGAAAAGAATGATGTTGTAAAGGTTGTAAACACTTCTATAAATTACAATAAGCTTTTTGCTGAAAGCGATTTAATTGTAACCGACTATTCATCAACCGTGTTTGACTTTGTTTATTTGCAAAAGCCGGTTCTCTATACCCATTTTGATAAGGAAGAGTTCTTTGGCGGAGCACATTCATATTCCAAAGGCTACTTTGATTATGAGCGCGATGGCTTTGGCGAGGTTGAGTATGATTTAGAGTCTACTGTTCAGCGTATTGTCGAGTATATGGAAAACGGTTGCAAATTAAAAGATAAGTATAAAGAGCGCATTAACCGCTTCTTTGCATTTAACGATAAAAACAACTGTGAGCGTGTGTACCAAAAAATGATTGCGCTAAGAAAATAAACTCAAATATTAAGGCGTAAAAAAAGACTATCCCGGTTTTGAACTGAGATAGTCTTTTTGCTTTTTAAAACCAAATTTTATCCTAACAGCACGTCGCTTAAAAGCATAAGGCAAAAGCCCGCAAGCAGGGAATATGTTGCCCCGCGCTGATACCCGTGAGAGTGGGTCTCGGGTATCATTTCATCGCTTATAACGTAAAGCATTGTACCGCCTGCAAAGGCAAGTGCAAGCGGCAGTATTGCCGAAGCAAGGCTGACTGCGAAATATCCAATAAAGGTTCCGATAACCTCAACAACACCGGTAAGCATTGCCGCAACGAAAACCTTTTTAGGCTTAATTCCCGCCAAAAGCATCGGCGCAATGATCACCATACCTTCGGGTATGTTTTGTAGAGCTATACCGCCCGCAATGAGCAGTGCCCCCTCGGGATTATCCGAACCAAAGCCAACACCCGCCGCAATGCCTTCGGGCAGATTATGAATTGCAATGGCTGTAACGAATAATAGCACCCGATTAAAATTAGCGTTTGGGTGTTCTTCGTTGTCATCACCCATAATTTTATGCATATGCGGAACTAATTTATCAATTAAATTAAGGCAAAGCGCACCGCAAAAAATTCCTACAATAGTTACCAGTATGCCCCATTTTCCGCCATACTCAACCGATGGAACAATAAGTCCAAGTACTGCGGCGGCAAGCATTACGCCCGCTGCAAAGGATAAAATAATATCGGAAAATTTGTGTGAGAATTTTTTAAAAGCAAATCCAATCAGCGCGCCAAAAACAGTTGCGCCGCCAACTCCCAAAGCCGTTAAAATAACAAGCTCCACTATATCAACCCTTTCAAAAAAGCTTCTAATATTATTATATAATAAAATCTTAATTTTGAACAGTATTTTTTTATTAAATTTGTTTGCTTATTAGTATAATCAAATTTTTTCGCAATAATCTGTATAATGATGCTTTTAAACACACTTTTGATATTGTAAAATGCAAAAAAATGTGTTATATTTATGGTAGGAATAATAAATTTATACGATGGGAGAAAATTTTATGACCATTCGCGATATTACTGAAATGCTTTCTGCCGAGGTCATCTGCGGCCAAGAAAATCTTGAAAAGGAAGTTCATAACGCCTGCGGCTCAGATATGATGAGCGATGTTTTGGCATTTGTTAAGGACCAATCTGTGCTTATAACGGGTCTTTGCAATCCACAGGTTATACGTACCGCCGAAATGATGGATATTATCTGCATCTGCTTTGTAAGGGGCAAGGAGCCCGATGAAGCTATGGTAGAACTCGCCAAGGAGCGCGGAATTGTTCTTATGGCAACCAAAATGCGTATGTTCACCGCCTGCGGTGTGCTTTATGAAAAAGGTCTTGGCGGAGGTAGCGATAAATGTGTATGACAATGAAACTGCACTTTGATGTTTCGGGTGAGGATTTCACCCGTGCGGGTGAGGCTTCGGGTAAGGTTAAATCCAAGTTAAAACAGCTTGGTATTGCACCCGATGCAGTTCGCAGAGTGGCTATTGCTCTTTATGAAGGCGAAATAAATTTAGTTATTCATGCAGGTGGCGGTGAAATTGACGTTGAAATTTCCCCCGAAAACATAAAAATGGTGCTTAGTGATAAGGGTCCCGGTATTGCCGATGTTGAAAAAGCAATGACCGAAGGCTTCTCCACCGCTACCGAAAGTATAAGGTCTTTAGGCTTTGGTGCGGGTATGGGTCTGCCAAATATGAAAAAATATTCAGATGAAATGAAGATTGATACCAAGTTAGGCGAAGGCACCCGCATCTTTATGCAAATCAATTTATAGAAAGGAACGGTTTTATGTCATCTTTTACACATTCGGTTTACCTTGATTCCGAAAAATGCAAGGGATGTATAAACTGTATCAAGCGTTGTCCAACGGGTGCCATCCGTGTTCGCGGAGGTAAGGCTCACATAATCAAGGAATTTTGTATTGATTGCGGTGAGTGTGTTCGCGTTTGTCCTCACCACGCTAAAAAAACGCGTTATGATTCGCTCGATACAATGAAAGAATATAAGTACAAGGTTGCTTTACCTGCGCCTTCTTTTTACGCGCAGTTTAATAATGTTACCGATACAGGTATAATTTTAAAAGCGCTTATAAAACTTGGCTTCGATGCAGTTTTTGAAGTGGCGGCGGCCGCCGAAATGGTTTCGGAAATGTCAAGAAAATATATAGCCGACCATCCCGAGGGCAAGCCCTATATTTCTACCGCTTGCCCATCAATAATCCGCCTTATAAGGGTGCGCTTCCCTGAGCTTATAGATAGAATGTTGCCTATTATAACCCCTGCCGATTTAGCGGCTCAGCTTGCCGCCGCAGAAGCAATGGAAAAAACAGGTCTTAAAAGGGAAGAGATTGGAATTTTCTTTCTTTCGCCCTGCCCTGCAAAGGTTACTTCGGTTGCCGATCCTCTTGGAATTGAAAAAAGCGAAATTGATAGAGTTTTGGCAATCAAAAAAGTTTATACCGCCCTTCTTCCCCATATGAAGCACGACGATGCGGGCGATAACGAGTATAAACGCGCGGGTAGAATTGGCGTTAGCTGGGGTATTACAGGCGGCGAGGTTGGCGGTCTGCTTATTGATAATTACATAGCGGCAGACGGTATTGAAAACGTAATCCGCGTTTTAGAGGATTTGGAAGACAGTAAAATATCAGGTGTTGATTTTATCGAGCTTAATTCCTGCACAGGTGGTTGCGTTGGCGGCGTTTTACAGGTAGAAAACCCTTACGTTGCAAAAACAAAGCTAAAGCTACTCAGAAAATATATGCCCATTGCGGGGAGTCATTTAGATGGCAAGGTGCCCGAAAATTCCTTCTGGACAAAAGAGGTAGAGTTTATCCCCGTTTTCCGACTTGGTGCTACACCTAAGGAAAGTATGGAAATAATGCAAAAAATTGATGAGCTTGCCGAAGCACTTCCCGGTCTTGATTGCGGTTCGTGCGGCGCACCCTCTTGCCGCGCACTCGCCGAAGATATCATAAGGGGAGTGGCTAACGAAAGAGACTGTATCCACCTTTTAAAACGCTATCTTCACAAAATATCAAGCGATTTAAATTCACTTTAATTTTTTATATCAAAAAAGCGGCAGAGGTTAAATAAAAACCTCTGCCGCTTGAAATTTTATGTTTCTATTTTTTTACTGCCTTTACAACTCGTAAAACTACGGGAGAAAGGAAAATATCAATCGCCATTTCTATAACAAAATTTATCAAAATCACACCCGTAATAAGTGCATATATTAAATTTGTACCACCTGCTAAATTAGCAAGACCTTCCTTCATAAAAAGCGTTGTAAAGGCTATGAAAATTCCTGTGTTAGTAATAGGTGCTGTAATGGCGGCAAATATTACCGAAAGATATTGGTTTTTAAAAACCTTTGCAACGAGCGCTGAGAAAAATCCCGCCGCAGTTCCTTTTAAAAGGCAAACCAAAATGGTTAAAAATGGCGAGGACTGGAAGAGAATGTGACCGCCCGCATCCATTCCAAAAACCGAGGCAATAGCGGCAACTACACCAAATGCAAAACCAACGGTAGAGGCATAGGCGGGTCCGTACAATACTGCCGAAAGCACTATTGGAATTAGCACAAGTGAAAGGCTAAAACCGCCAATAGGGGGTATAACATAGCTTAGAATTTGCAGTACTACCGTAATGGCTATGAACATACCTAAAATAGCAGTGCTTTTTGATTTGTTACTTACTTTTGTTGACATAAAAATTCCTCCTGATACTGCTCCTTAGCGGATGCAGTTCGTTTTTTATATATAATTAAATTTAAATTATATATTCTTGTGATAAATTTTAATCAGTCCGTCTAAAAGCAGGTTATCATCTAACTGCATTTTTGTGTTGCAGTGGGGAATAATCTGAGCGGCTCTGCCACCCGTTGCCACAACCGTGCATTTACTTTTAAGTTCAGCTTCAATTCGGCTAACCATACCATCTATCATAGCGGCGGTGCCAAGCACCAAGCCGGACTGCATACATTCAACGGTGTTTTTACCGATTGTGTTTTTAGGCGCTTCAATAGGAATTGCCGAAAGCAAAGCGGTATTTGAAGTAAGGGCGTTAAGGGTAAGACCAATACCCGCCGCAATAACACCGCCTAAAAAAGTGCCGCTTGCATCCATAACGCTAAGGGTGGTAGCGGTGCCCATATCAATAATAATTGCAGGCATAGGGTATCTATCTATTGCACCCGCCGCACCTGCCACAAGGTCGGCGCCAAGCTGTGAAGGGTTATCAATTTTAATATTAACACCCGTTTTTACACCCGGCCCCAAAATAATTGGGTCTGTGTTTGTAAGCTTTTTAATGGCGTTTGCCATAGCCGCGCCTACCGATGGCACAACAGAAGCAATTACAGAGCCCTCGGTGTCGGTTGCCGAAAAGCCGGCTAATCGCATTAAATCATAAAGCTCTACCGCGTATTGGTCGGCGGTGCGTCTGTTATCGGTAGCAAGGCGAGAAACAAACTGAATTTTATTATCGGCATATCCACCTACGGTAATGTTGGTGTTGCCAACGTCAATAGCTAAAATCATAGTAATCCCTCATTTTTGAGTTGATTCTTTTTTCTTTAGTGTACCATATTAACCTAAAAAATTCAAGTGCTTTAAATTGCCTTTTCAATAGCTCTTTTCAGTTTGTCTATAATCCTTTTTTCAAGCCTTGAGATATAGGACTGTGAAATTCCAAGGCAGTCGGCAATCTGCTTTTGGGTGTATTCCTCATATCCAAACATTCCAAAGCGCATTTCCATTATTTGCCGTTCTCTGGGTGGTAAAGAGCTAACAAGATTTTTAAGTATATCGTGCTCGTTTTGAGTTTCTATCCCTCGGGATATTTCATCCCCCTCGGTGCCAAGTATGTCGGATAAAAGAAGTTCGTTTCCATCCCAATCTACATTAAGGGGTTCATCAAGCGAAACCTCTGCCTTTAGATTGCTTGTTTTTCTAAGGTACATTAAAATTTCATTTTCAATACATCGTGATGCATAGGTAGCAAGCTTTATACCCTTTTCGGGGCGAAAGGTTCCAACCGCCTTTATAAGACCAATGGTGCCGATGGATATTAAATCCTCAAGTCCCGCACTGCTAACCTCAAACTTTTTTGCTATATAAACCACAAGCCGCAGATTATGGGTAATAAGCTCGCTTTTTACCTCTTCGGGCGACTCATCAATTCTGCTAAGCAGTTCATCTTCCTCGCTTGCGGTAAATGGGGGAGGTAGTATGTCGGGTCCGTTTATGTAATGCCCCGTTGAAAAACAGCGTAGCTTTAAAAGTGTGTTTTGTATGAGTTTTTTGGCGAAAATAATTATATTCATAATCTATTATCCTTTCAAAAATGCTTAGTTTATCACTCTGCAAGGGTAGTGGGACTTATAATCCCTTTGTAGTCATCGTTTAGCGGCTCATTGCTTATGGCAACCAAAACGTTGGGTATTGTTCGGTTTTTATCATTGCTTATTAGTTCTACCCTGTCGGGAGTAAAGGCGGGTAAAAGTCCGTGTCCGCCTATAACCGAGTAGGGAATAAGTCTAAATCCGTTTGGCGCATCTGTGCTACCCATAGTCATAGCTGATGGAATTTTTTCGGTAAGGTGTAAAGCTACTCTTTTTTCAATAATTATTACGTCTTTATCGGTTAAAACATCGGTAAGGGAGTGCCCCGTATCCACCAAGGCGGTAATTTTAATGGTTTTGTTTTGGTAGGTTATTTTTAGCTCACACCGTCTGCCGCTAAAAGCCTGTCTAGCCGAAAAAAAGCGTATAAGTGAAAGTGCAAGGTAGCTAATAAGCGTGGCAACTATTAAAACGGGCGGTGAAATATCAAGGTAAACAACACCGTTGTTTATGGTAAGCTGTTGCGGTTTAAATACCGCCCAAATTCCCATCATGGCACCTGCATATAAAAACGAAGTTGCAAAAAATACTCCTATCCTTCTTGCAAAGCTTTTAAAGCCGGTAAACCCAAAAGCCAAAAGAACTATAAGCGCCGAAACAATAAGTCTGAACGCTGTTTCTGTGAATATGTTTGTAGGCGGTAAAAATATGTAAAGCGAAAAGCCCGCACCAACAAGCGATGCCAAAATAACTCTGCCAAAACGGCATTGTTCTTTGCAAAGCAGACAGGTAAACTTCAAAATAAAAAAGTTTACGAATAAATTAAGCACAATAAGCACATCAGCATAAACCACCAAAACCCATCCCCCCAAACGCTCTGAGATAATGTAATTATTATAATGTTTCGCGTATGAAAAAAAGGTCGAAACAGGTAGTGTATAAAAATTTTTGTTACTTGAAACAAGAAGAATAATATGGTATTATCTTATAGTAATAAAAATTTATTTTTGGGGAAACAAAATGAAGAAAAACGATGATATTATTTTAGAAATAACTGCTCTTTCGGGGCAGGGTGTGGGCATAGGCAGATATGAAGGTATGGCGGTGTTTGTAGAGGGTACCGCAGTTGGAGATACCGTAAAGGCTCATATTATAAAGGTTAAAAGTAAATATTCCGTTGGCAAACTTTTGGAGATTATAACCCCATCTGAAAGCCGAAAGGAAGTAGATTGCCCCGCTTTTTCAAAATGCGGCGGATGCGCCTTCCGCCATATTAAGTATAGCGAAGAGCTTAATATTAAAAAACAGGGCGTTTATGATGCAATGAAAAGAATAGGCTCTATTGATTTAAAACCTTTAGATATTACGCCTTCCCCAAGCGTTACCGAATACAGAAATAAAGCTCAGTACCCCATCTCAGTGGATGAAAACGGAATTTTTTACGGCTTTTACGCCAAACATTCCCATAGAGTAGTTAAAAGCGAGTGTTGTTTGCTTCAGCCCCCGATTTTTGAAAAAACAATGAAGCTTATTAAGCAGTGGGCAGACCAAAATAAAATAACCGCCTACGATGAAGTAAGCGGTAAGGGAATTTTAAGGCACGTTCTTTTAAGGTATGGTGAAAAATCGGGCGAGCTTATGGTAGTTGTGGTGGTAAATTCTAACACCCTGCCTTTTGCCGAGTCGCTAGAAACTATTTTAAAAGGTGAGCTTGGCGAAGCTCTTGCAAGTCTTCAGTATAATATAAATAAGGAAGATACCAACGTTATTTTAGGTGAAAAAACCGTTTTGGTTTACGGAAATGATTACATAACCGATGAAATTTGCGGTGTTAGCTTTAAAATTTCTGCCGCTTCATTTTATCAGGTGAACCGTGCCGCCGCCGAGCTGCTTTATAAAAAAGCCGCTGCCTTTATTGAAGATGATGATAAAATTATTATGGACTTATTTTGCGGTATTGGCACTATTGGCCTTAGCATTTTGAATTTGTGCGGCAGAGAAAACCGTAGCCTTATAGGTGTGGAAATCGTGCCATCGGCTATAGAAAATGCAAAACAAAATGCACTGATTGGCGGTTTTCAAAACACCGAGTTTATTTTGGGTGATGCCACTTTAGGCGCAGAGCAGTTAAGGGGCAGAAATATTACCCCCGATGTTGTAATTGTAGACCCGCCACGCAAGGGCTGTGATGAAAAACTGCTTGAAATTATAGCAGATGACTTTGCCCCAAAAAAACTTATCTATATTTCCTGTGACCCCGCAACACTAGCTAGAGATAGCAAAATTTTAAGCGAAAATGGTTATAAACTACAACAATATTCGCCTGTTGACCTATTTCCGAGTACGGCACACGTGGAAACGGTTGCACTATTTTTAAGATAGAAAAAAGTATCATTCAAAACGAAAGGTGGGGTGAAAAGTGAACGAGCTTAAATGCCCTTATCGCAAAAAATGCGGTGGATGTCAACTGCAAAATCTTTCTTACGAAAGGCAGCTTAGCTTTAAGCAGGTTAAGGTAATTAAACTGCTTGGTAAATACTGCCACGTGGATGAGATAATAGGTATGGAAAATCCCTATCACTATCGCAATAAGGTTCAGGCGGCTTTTAGTGAAAAAAGGGGCGAGATAATATCAGGCGTTTATCAGTCGTCTACCAAAACCGTCACCGCGGTGGAGTCCTGCTTAATCCAAGATAAAATCGCCGATGAAATTATTTTAAGCATAAGAAAACTTCTGAAAAGCTTCAAACTACGCCCCTATAATTCAGATACGAATAAAGGCTTTTTGCGCCACGTGCTTGTTAAGCGAAGTTTTGTAACAAATCAAATAATGGTAGTGCTTGTTACCGCTACCGAGGAATTTAAAGCTAAAGAAAAATTTGTAAATGCTCTGCTGAACCGCCACCCCAAAATCACAACGGTGGTGCAAAATGTAAATGCCGATTATAACGGCTTAATGCTTGGTGAAAAAAATAAGGTTTTGTTTGGCGATGGCTATATTGAAGATATTTTGTGTGGCTTGCGGTTCAGAATATCCCCAAAGGCGTTTTACCAAATTAATCCCACTCAAACCGAAGTGCTTTATAATAAAGCGCTTGAATTTGCAAGGCTTAACGGTAAGCAAACGGTGCTTGATGCATACTGCGGAACGGGCACAATCGGTATAATTGCGGCACAAAAGGCAAAAAGCGTGGTTGGGGTTGAAATAAATGCTGATGCGGTAAAGGACGCTCTTATAAACGCCGAGCTTAACGGCATAAACAACATAGATTTTTATGAAGCCGATGCGGGCGATTATATGGTGGAAGCCGCCACTATGGGAGAAAAGTTTGATTTAGTTATTATGGATCCACCGCGCGCGGGCGCATCTTTAGAATTTTTAAGGTCGCTTGTAAAGCTCTCTCCCAAAAAGGTTGTCTACGTTTCTTGCAACCCAAAAACCTTGGCTAGAGATTTATCATTTTTAACCCGTAAGGGCTATAAAGTGCAAAAAATTCAACCTGTGGATATGTTTCCCCACACCGAGCATGTTGAGACGGTAGTTTTATTAAGTCGGCAAAAGGTAGATGAACATATCTACTTTGATGTGAATGTGGGGGACCTACCCAGAAATAAAAAATGCTATGAGCAAAATCGCTCATAGCATTTTTATCTGTTCGAGTAAATTGGAATTTGTATAATAGGTGAAGTTTATTTAAGCATTTCAGCTTTCTCCCACGATTTTGGGAAATACTTTTTCATAAATGCTTGTTTTTGTTCGTTTCCAGCATAAAATTTTGCATTGATGATTCCCTTAGCCATAAAGTCAATTAATTCATTTTGTCTCTCTGCTGATTGTTCGTTATACCGAAGAACTACAAATTTACCCTCTGCTTCATATTTTAATAGCTCCTCATACACGTCGGGAATATATATCGTTTTTGCCACTGTAGCATCCATTGTACAGTAGAACATATTTGCTCTATTCTCTACTGCTTTAATATCCGCACTATCCGAAATGCAATACAAATATCCAGAAACTCCTTGATAAAAGTATTTTAACTGGTCTGGAAACTGCTCTTCATAATATGCAGTATCATTTTTAGTCCATCCCGTCACATGCTTGGAACTACAGCCATTATGTTCTTCATCCCATAAATAAAGGAGAGCATAGGGAATATTGTCAGTCAAGTAGACAACTTTTTCTCCTGTATTATGGAGAAGAGAACGAGCTTCAAGCTGTGTAATCCCTGATGTGCAAGTACCATGATAATAGTTTATCAATATACTCTCACCTCCAAATTCTTATTTATCAAATAAATTATACCATAAATATGTGGGATCTTCAACACGTGCAGAATAGTTTGCCAAAAAGTCAAAAACGATATGAGGAAATTTCCTCATATCGTTTTTACCATTCAAGAACATCATCGGCGATGCTGTCGCTATGGAAGAAAAATCCGACCTGTGGATATGTTTCCGTCAACGTATGTTAGCAATTCCATTGCTACGACCCACGTTGAAACGGTAGTTTTATTAAATAAGTTTTGATTTAAGCGAAAATAGAAAGAGTGTGCAGTTATTTTCTGTGCACTCTTTTACTTTTTAAGCCTTTTGGCAGGATTTTGCTAACCGTATTATATTACGCCACCCTGCATATAAATTAAGGGTGGGAGGGATTTTATGAATTTGTTTGAAGCTATAACCGAATGGTTTTGCAATAATATTGTATGGGGTACGCCAATGGTGGTTTTTATTTTTGGCGCTGGTATTTTTTTAAGCTATAAGCTGGATTTTTTACAAATAACTCACTTGCCCCTTATCTTCAAAAATACGGTAGCCACTCTTTTTAAAAAAGGGGATAAAAATAAATCCGAAAAAGGCATATCACAGCTCGGTGTAATATCTACAGCCCTTGCCGCTACTATTGGTACGGGCAATATTGCGGGGGTTGCCACCGCTATTGCGATCGGCGGAGCAGGGGCAATTTTTTGGATGTGGGTTTCGGCAATTTTTTCAATGGCAACCGCATATTCTGAAAATCTTTTAGGTGTTTATTACAGGCAGAAAAACGAAAGGCACGAATTTGTGGGGGGTGCAATGTACTATATTAAAAACGGTCTGAAGGGCAGACGGTTTTTGGGCGTGTTAGCTGTGCCCCTTGCTTTTTTGTTTGCTTGTTTTTGCCTTTTTTCATCTCTTGGAATGGGTAATATGATTCAGGTTAATACCGTAGCCGAGCTTTTTAAAAATAAAGTTTTAGGTATTTCTCTGCCGCCAATTATTACGGCAGTTATTTTAAGTGGGTTTGTTGGCTTTGCTATTTTTGGCGGAGCAAAAAGAATTTGCAAAATCACCGAAAAGCTAGTGCCCTTTATGGCGTTTATTTATGTTTTTGGCTCACTGCTTGTTATTGCGGTTAATTTTAAAAATTTACATAATGCGGTAATTAGTGTTTTTAAAGGCGCTTTTGGGGTAGGCGCATTGCTTGGCGGTTTTTCGGGCTACGGCGTAAAAATTGCTCTTAATACGGGACTTAAAAGAGGTATATTTTCAAACGAAGCGGGACTTGGCTCAGCCACCCTTATCGGCGCCTGCTCAGAAGTAAAAGAGCCTGCCGTTCAGGGTATGTGGGGCGTTTTTACGGTGTTTTTTGATACTATTATCGGTTGCACACTAACCGCCTTTGCAATACTTACTTCGGGTGTTCAAGCAAGTGAAAATAATATGGGACTTTTGCTTGTAACCGAATCCTTTTCAAAGTCGTTAGGCAGCGGCGCGGGGGAGCTTGTTTCGGTTTTAACCTTACTTTTTGCGCTTTCAACCGTTATAGGCTGGTCTTTTTACGGAATAAAGGCGGCGGAATATCTGCTTGGCGAAAGGCTTATTTGGATTTATAAAATTTTATTTACTCTTGCGGTTTTTCCCGGTGCGCTTTTAAATCTTAAAACGGTCTGGACCCTTGCCGATATTTTCAACGGACTTATGGCGGTACCAAATCTTATAGGTGTTTTAGCGCTTACTAAACAGGTTGTAAGCGTTACAAATAATTATAAGGAGCGAGTTTTAAAAAATAAAGATTACATACCGCCCATGATTAGTGCGCCCCTGAAAAACGAAAAACAAAAAACAAAAAACGCCTTCTGCCAAAGCAAAAAGCGTTTTAAAAGATTTTAAACTATTTTAAAATGTTACCGATTTTAAAGTGAACGGGCAAACCGTTATTGGTTTTAATGGTTGGCTCACCTTTAATAAGGGGTAGGAAGTAGGCAAGAGCCTCATCCTTAACGTTGTTTTGCTCATCGTTTATCCACTCGCTTGGGAAGAAACGCTCGTTATTTGCAACCTTATCGGCATCAACCGAAACAATTTTGATGGTGTAAGGTGTATCTAAAACGCGGCGGAATGCCATCATTTTACCTGTTTCACCACTAAGAGCAGCCTTAACTGCGGCAGAGCCGATTTCCATTGCTTCGTTAATATCGGTAAGGGATGCTAAGTGTGAAGAACAACGCTGCATAACGTTAAGCTCTATTGAGCGGCACTTAACCTTAAGCTCATCGGAAATAATTTTTTCAAGCTGTTTGCCAATTCCCGAAAGGGCAACGTGACCAAAGCCGTCTGCCTGATGAACTTCTGCCTGTTCGGGCTTTGCCAAGGTTATACCTTCTGAGATTGCAACTATAACAGAGTTATGCTCTTTAAGCTGATTTTCAACATCCTTTAAAAAGCCTTCAACGGTGAAGGGACATTCGGGAAGATATATAAGGTGGGGTGCCGATTCGCCGTTAGCGTGAAGCAAGCAGGATGATGCCGCAAGCCAACCTGCGTGGCGACCCATAATCTCTACAACTGTAACAGATTTGAGGTCATAAACCAAACTGTCTCTTGTAATTTCCTGCAAGGTGGTAGCAAGATATTTTGCAGCCGAGCCAAAGCCTGGGGTGTGGTCGGTTTCGCAAAGGTCGTTATCAATAGTTTTCGGAACGCCTATAACCTTAATATCTTTATTAATGCTTTTAAAATATTTTGAAAGCTTATTAACGGTATCCATAGAATCGTTACCGCCAATGTAGAAAAAGGCTTTAATGTCGTTATTTTCAAAACATTCGGTAATAGTTTTGTAAACCTCGGGGTTTTGGCTTTCTTCGGGGAGCTTGTAGCGACAAGAGCCTAAAGCGGTTGAGGGGGTTTGTGCCAATAAATCCATATCCTCGTTAGTTACAAGAACAGATTTTAAATCCACCAAATTACCTTTAATAACACCTTCAATACCGTTTACAGAACCGTAAATTTTTTCAATTTCTGAAACCCTTAAGGCTTCCTTAAAAACTCCTAAAAGAGATGCGTTTATGGCAACGGTTGGACCGCCCGACTGCGCAACTGCAATATTCATACTGTTATTCCTTTCAAAAATAAATTTTAAAGCTTTGAATAACCAAAACTATTTACAAGAGCATCAATTTTTTTGCCTTCTTTGCAAATGGGACATTCGTGTGATGGATATGAATTATAATCGGGCAAATCCTTAAGCTCAAAGGTAGCGTGAACCTTATAACCTGCACAGGTATCTAAGGAAGTGAATATAGCCGCAATACCGCTAACGTTACCGCCGTAATATTTAATGGCTTCAACAGCCGCCTGTGCGGTGTAACCGGTGGTGATAGATGCTTCCAAAATAAGCACGTTTTTACCCTTTATCATAGGTAAAATATTATCGCGGAAGATTATTTGGCTACCCGAGGTATGCTCGGGAGTAACAACGTAAATCGTTTGGTGAGAATTAAGGTTTACAAAGCCTGCTTCGGTAAGCTCATTTGCAAGGCAGGCGCCTATAACCTGAGTGCCGTCAAGGCAGAGAATAGTATCTACAATGGTAGAACTTCTGTAATATGAAACAAGCTCTTCTGCAACAGCCTTTGCCTCCGAAAGACGGGTTTTTTGGGTAGTAACATCAATATAATAATTAATGTGGCTATGGCTTGTTGCAAAATGACCCTTTGTAAGTCTTAAAAATAAGTTTTGCTTTTTAGACTCAATTTTAAAGGTGTTATTTTCCATAGGTAAAAAACCTCCTTATGTGATTATCATTATTATTTTACAATAAAACAGTAAAAAATACAAGCACAAAAAATAAACTTTGTTAACAAATTTTTTAACAAAAATTTATTGAAAAAGGTGTGGTTTGGTGTTATTATATTTTATAAATTCTATAACAAAATAAAGGAAGCGAATTTTAATGCGCAAAAAACTTTTTAAATCAGAATCTAAACGCCTTTTAGATTTAATGATTAACTCTATTTATACTAATAAGGAAATCTTCCTTAGAGAGATTATATCAAACGCAAGTGATGCTATTGATAAGCTTCACTATATCTCTTTAACAGATGAGTCTGCACGCGAAAAGTGTGAAATGGGCGAGATTAACATTTCCTTTGATAAAAACGCACGTACCATCACCGTTTCGGATAACGGTCTTGGTATGACTGCCGATGAGCTTGAAGAAAATCTCGGCACCATAGCTAGGAGCGGCTCACTTAAATTCAAAGAGGAAATGGATAAAAAGGACAGAGATGAAAATGATATTATAGGTCAGTTCGGCGTTGGATTTTATTCGGCGTTTATGGTGGCAGATGAGCTTACCGTTGTAACTCGTTCTTATAAGGAAGACACCGCCTATATTTGGCAAAGCGAGGGTGCTAGCGGCTACACCATTGACCAGACCGAAAAAGAAAGTGTCGGCACCGATGTTATTATGCGCCTTAAAGCTGATAGCGAAAACGAAAATTACAGCGAATATTTAAACGAATATCGTCTTAAAAATCTTATTAAAACATATTCAGACTATATCCGCCACCCAATTAAAATGCCTGTAGAAAAGCATCGTGAGGTAGGCGAGGGCGAAGAAAAAACCTTTGAAACCTATACCGAAATAGAAACCATAAACAGTATGGTTCCCATCTGGCAACGCCCCAAAAAGGACGTAACCGATGAAGAATGCTTTAAATTTTATAAGGATAAATTCCGCGATTTCACCGACCCCGTTTCGGTGGTAAAAATAAATGCCGACGGTTTGGTTTCTTATAAGGCAATGCTGTTTATTCCCGCAAAAGCCCCCTTTGATTATTTTACAAAGGAATATAAAAAAGGTCTTGCTCTTTATTCAAACGGCGTAATGATTATGGAGGCTTGCGAGAATTTATTGCCTGAATATCTTCGTTTTGTTAAGGGCGTTGTAGATACCAACGATTTATCTCTTAACATATCGCGCGAGATGCTTCAGCAAAGCTATGAGCTTAAAGCCATCGCAACCAATATTGAAAAGAAGATTAAAGCAGAGCTTAAGCGCCTTTTAGAAAAGGAAAGTGAAAAATATTTAACCTTCTGGAAGGCTTTTGGAATTCAGCTTAAGTACGGTGTTGTAAGCGATTACGGTATGAATAAAGAAAATCTTATGGATTTGCTTCTTTTCTATTCTTCCAAAAATGAAAGGCTTATTACACTTAAGGAATATACTGAAAATATGGCAGAGGGTCAGGCGAATATTTATTATTCCTGCGGCGAGAGCCTTTCTGCCGCAAAGGGCATTCCCGCATCGGTTATCGCAAGGGATAAGGGCTTTGACGTTTTATACCTTACCGATGAGGTTGATGAGTTTGTTATGAAAACTCTTATGACCTATAACGAAAAGAAAATTGTATCCGTTTTAGATGAAGATAACGGTCTTGTATCGGAAGATGACCGCAAAAAAGCTAAAGAACAGGCCGAAAAATCCGAAGAGCTTCTTAACTTTATTAAAGACGCTTTAGAAGGTGCCGTTAGTGAAGTTACCTTGGTTTTAGGTCTTAAGGATTTTGCATCAAGCCTTAATACCAAGGGCGGTATTACTTTAGAGATGGAAAAATATTTTGCGCAAATGCCGGGTGAAAACGGAGTGAAAGCCGAAAGAGTTTTAGAGCTTAATCCCGAACATTCTGCTTTTAAAACCATTGAGTCCTGTTATAAGGATGATGCCGAAAAGGCTAAAAAATATGCAAAAATTCTTCTTGCAGAAGCCGAGCTTTTAGCAGGTCTTAGCCTCAGCAACCCACAGGAATTTTGCGGTTTAGTCAGCGAGCTTTTAAAATAAAACTATCAAAAATCAAAAGCCTAATTGTTGTGTGTATTTTTACCGTACAACAATTGGGCTTTTTTAGTTACAATCAGTCTGAAACTATTGAAAAATTAAGGATTGTGTGCTATAATTTAATTTACAAAAATATGTTTTTTTGTTGTTAATTGATTTTTGCTTTTCAGGAGGTTGTTTTCATGAAAATTAACATTAAGAAAATCATATCATTTTTATTAGTTTCAGTAATGCTTTTGTCCGCTGCGGGTTGTAAGGACACTGTTAGCTATACAGTCAGTTTTGACAGTATGGGCGGAACACTTGTAGATAGTCAGACCCTTAGAGCGGGTCAGGGCGCAGTTAAACCCGCCGACCCCGTAAAGCAAGGCTTCACCTTTGTTGAATGGCAGCTTAATGAAACGGCTTATGACTTTACTACCCCCGTTAATGAAGATATAACCCTAACTGCATTTTATAAAATTATAGAGGGTAATGTGGCAGTAACGATTACGCTTGATGCGCAAAATGGTGAACCAAATAAAACATTCGAAGTTGTTAAGGGCGGTCTTTTGATTGAACCAACCAAGCCGCAAAAACAAGGTTTTACCTTTGCGGGATGGTATTTAAAAAACGAAAAGTTCGACTTTTCTGCAAAAATAAATCAAAATATTACCTTAACCGCTAAATGGGAAGCTGTTAATGGCGGTGGCTCGGAGTCTGCAAATGTTACAAGCAATGGTAAAAATAGCAGTTCGGTAAATTCGGTAACAACCGGTAATACTACCGCTACAAATTCAAAACCATCTTCTTCAAATGCTGCAACCTCAAGCAAAGTAAATCAGCAGCCTACCGATGAGTCAGATGCTTTTGACAATAAAAACGATGCCACTTTCTATAAAACTGCTCCAAAGGATGAAGTACATGTTCTAATGTTCAGAAACTGGCGTAAGTATGAGCAGCTTTTAATAGATAAATATCAACAGCTTACAGGCGTTACCGTTAAAACCACTGTAGTAAAAGAATCAGAATTTCCTAACAAGCTTGTTTCAATGGTGGCGCTCGGTGATGCCCCTGACGTTGCTATGGTACAGTACCAACGGTTTGCAAATTTAATTAGAAATATACAACCTCTTGATTCTAAGCTCTTCCACCTTGATGCTGATTGTTGGAATAAAGAATTAATGAACGCATACAGAGTTAACGGACATTATTATAGTGTGGCGCAGTCACAATCTTGGAGCTGTGAAGATTCAAACTATGTAACCTATTACAATCCTTCGCTTCTTAATAGCATTGGCGTTACTGCCACTCCCTATGAGCTTTATAAGCAAGGTAATTGGAACTGGGAAACACAGGCAGATATTCTCCGTAAAGCAAAAGCTGCCGGCAAGGGAGGTATTTCGCTTGAACACTATGATTTGTTTATGCATTCAACAGGGCAGGATTTTGTTAAGTATGACGGAAATGAGTATACCAGTACACCTGTTACTAATACGCTTTTGAAAAGTGCTTGGCAGGAAGTGGGTACGCTTTATCAAAAAAACTATATCTCTAATTTCAGCATCAACGATTTTGAACAGGGCAAATCGGTTCTTTTAAGCGGTGTTGCTTACGGTCTTTGTAATGAGAGCGATTTGTTTGATAAGGATTTTGCTAAAAATCTTGAAGCTGTACCGATAGCGGGTCCTAAGGGAGGTACGGCGTATACGCCTGTTGAACCAAAAATTTGGTGTGTTCCTAAAAACGCAAAAAACGTCGAAGGCGCCGCATATTTCTTGCGTTACTTACTTGACGCCAGCGCGCTTAATCTTTCTTCAACCTTCCATAATAAGCAATTTGAAGCTGTTTATAATACCATAACCAAGCCAACTGCCAAAAAGTCTGTTATGTATGGCAGAACAATTGCCAACTTTATACAAGGTAACAATTATAATGGAATTTGCAGTATGCTTTCAACAAGCCCTCCAGCAAACATTAATATATATTTTGAAATGGTTGATAGCTTTTTCAAGAGAGCTGCTAACAACGCAAACAAGAGTTATGCGCAACTTAAATAATTTTAAAAAAATATTGACTTTTTTAAAAAAATGAATATAATATTTATGAAGACCCATCCTTTGTGGAAAACCTTTCAGGGAATACGCGTCGGCGACTGTGAGCGCGTTAAGGCTAGTAGTAGGAATGGTAACACTTCAGCGTAGTTTCAAATTTAATACCTAAAGTGGATATGATTTTTCATATCAATACGGGTGGCACCGCGGGTTAATTTTAATTTACTCGTCCCGGGAATAATTAGTTATTCCCGGGGCTTTTTATTTTGTCTACGGGAAAATTTAGGAGGTTTTTTAATGTACAGAACACTATTTTGTAACGATATTCGCGATGAGCATATCGGTACAACCGTTCAGCTTGCAGGCTGGGTAGACGTCGTTCGTGACCACGGCGGCGTTATATTCATCGATTTGCGTGACTACACCGGTGTAACACAGGTTGTTGTTCACAATGAAGAATTTCTAAAAAACGTAAACCGTGAAACAGTTATTTCTGTTACGGGTAAGGTTGAAAAGCGTGACGAAGACACAGTAAACGCTAAAATCGAAACAGGTACGGTAGAGCTTGTTGCCGAAAAATTAGAAATTCTTGGCAGAAGCTATAATATGCTTCCCTTTGAAGTAAGAGCTTCAAGAAGCAGTAAGGATGAGCTACGCCTTAAATACCGTTATCTTGATTTGCGCAACCCCAAAAACCACGAAAATTTGGTTATGCGTTCAAAAATTATCCGTCATATACGCAATAAAATGGAAGAAAAGAACTTCCTTGATATGCAAACTCCTATCCTTACCGCATCTTCACCTGAAGGCGCGCGTGACTTCCTTGTGCCTAGCCGTAAGCACCCCGGTAAGTTCTATGCTCTACCACAGGCTCCACAGCAGTTTAAGCAGCTGCTTATGGTTTCAGGCTTTGATAGATACTTCCAAATTGCACCCTGCTTCCGTGATGAGGATGCCCGTGCCGACCGTTCGCCCGGTGAATTCTATCAGCTCGACTTTGAAATGGCTTTCGCAACACAAGAAGAAGTTTTGGAGGTTTGTGAAGACGTAATTTACGATACCTTTAAAACCTTCTCTAATAAAAAAATAACCGAAAAGCCCTTCCGCCGCATCACCTATGCAGATGCAATGATGAAATACGGCTCCGATAAGCCCGACCTTCGCAATCCTCTTATAATCTGCGATTTAACCGATTTCTTTGCAGACGTTAATTTCCCCGCCTTTAGGGGCAAACCTGTTCGCGGTATTGTTGCTAACTGTCAGGGTAAATCCAATAAATTCTTTGAAGATTCCTTAAAGTTTGCAACCTCTTCTGAAGTTGGTCTTGGCGGTCTTGGTTATATCACCTTAAAGGAGGGCGTTTTCTTAGGCCCAATCGCTAAATTCTTAAGCGATGAGAAAAAGGCAGAAATCGTAACCCTTACAGGCGTTAAAGAGGGCGAAACCTTATTCTTTATTTGTGATGACAAGAAAAATGATGCCGAGAAAAAGGCAGGTCACATTCGTTCTTGGCTTGCAAGAAAGGAACAGCTTGACCTTATCAAAGATGATGCGTTTGAATTCTGCTTTATCGTAGACTTCCCAATGTATGAGATTGATGAAGAAACAGGCGACACTATCTTCACTCATAACCCGTTCTCAATGCCGCAAGGCGGTATGGAAGCGCTTCTCGGCGATGATCCAACAAAGGTTTTAGCCTATCAGTATGACCTTGTTTGTAACGGTATTGAGCTTGCATCGGGCGCGGTTAGAAACCACGATGTTGAAATAATGAAAAAAGCATTTGAAATTGCAGGTTATTCTGAAGATGAGCTTAAATCTCGCTTCAATGCTCTTTATACCGCATTCCAGTACGGTGCACCGCCACACGCAGGTATGGCGCCCGGTATTGACCGTACAGTAATGCTTTTAACCGATGAAGAAAAAATTCTTGAAGTTATTGCATTCCCATTAAACGGTAATGCTCAAGACCTTTTACTCGGTGCTCCAAGCGAAGTTACAAATCAGCAGCTTGAGGATGTTCATTTACTTGGCAATAATAGCGCTCTTGCCACTCGTGCCGCACAGTCAGGCACATCAAAAAGGCAGGGAGATAAGCGTTCAACCTTCTCTAATGCTCAACAGCTTAATCAGTTAGAGCTTACCGAAGCAGAAGAGGGCATTATGAATTCTGTTTTTGCTAAAATGAGCGAAAGCGAAGCAAAGCTTAAGGATATTGATACCGAAAACACAGAAGAAATGATATACGTTATGCCTATGACCAACGTACTTCGTGAGGATGAGCGCAAACAGCCCTTCACAAGAGAAAGTTTGCTTGAAGGCGCACCCGAGCGCAGCGATGACAGTTGGCAGGTACCACGACTTGTTAAGTAAGGTAGGTGGCAAAAGATGAAATATTATGCAGTAAAAATTTCTGATAAGGGAAGCATTGCAGTTGATGATACCATTCTTGTAAAGGGTGCTCAGACTGCGGCAGGTTCCCGTATTTTAGAAGGGTTTAAACCCCTTTTCAGTGCAGAAGCAGTAACCAGACTTGAAGAAAAAGGCTATACCGTTTCGGGCAAAGCTAATGTTGGCGAATTTGGTTTAGACCTTGTTGGTGAGTTTTCCTACTACGGCGAAAATGACGGTACTTTAAAGGGCGCCTCAGCAGAGCTTGTAGCAAAGGGCGAGGCTAGTGCCGCTCTCGGTGTGGACGTAAACGGTAGCACAAGACGTGCCGCCGCACTTTCAAAGGTAAATTTCTTAAAGCCTACCTACGGCACCGTTTCACGCTATGGCGTTGTTTCTACTGCCGCTTCGGGTGAGCAGTTAGGCGTTTATGCTAAGGATACCGCAAAGGTAAAAGAGATTATGCAAATAATCTCCGGCCACGATGAAAAGGATGGCACAAGCCTTAAAAAAGAGTATGAATACTCTGACACAGCCGATGTAAACGGTAAAAAGGTTTGCATTATTAAAGAGCTTATGGAAAAAGCCGATGATGAAGTAAAGGCTTTAGTTAATACTTATGCTGAAAATCTTCGCAAAAACGGCGTAGTGGTTGAAGAGGTTTCTTTTGACCTTTGCGACGTGGCAAATACCGCTTGGCAAATCCTTTATTCTGCCGAAACCTGTAATAACGTTTCCCGTTATGACGGCGTTAAGTACGGTTATCGCGCAGAAAACTATAAGAATATTGATGAATTATATGTTAATTCAAGAACTGAAGGCTTCAACTTCCTTACAAAAGCGGTTATCCTTTATGGTTCCGACGTTCTTTCTAAAAACCGTTATGATGCCTGCTACGGCAAATCCTTAAAGGTTCGCAGAGTAGTTTGTGATAAATTTGAAGAGCTTATGAAGCAGTATGATGCAGTTCTTACCCCCGTAGCAAGTAAGGCAGAATTTGCCCCGTACGATATTTCCGAAGCCTTTATTAAGGTGTTTAATGAGGGTGTATTTACCGCCATTCCTAACCTTGTTGGAACTCCCGCTTTGGTAAGCGGCGGCGTACAGCTTATTGGTTGGCATTTTGCAGAAAGCACTCTGCTTAGCCTTGCAGGCAGTGTAGAAAGGATGGGTGAATAATATGAATTATGAGGTTGTAATTGGTCTTGAAACCCACGTAGAGCTTAGCACAGAATCTAAAATTTTCTGTTCCTGCGGCGGCCATTCTGCCGCTAAAGAACCTAACGACTGTGTATGCCCTGCCTGTAGCGGTATGCCCGGTATGCTTCCCGTAATGAATAAGCGCGTTGTTGAGCTTGCAGTTACCGCAGGCTTAATGCTCAACTGCGAAATCAGTCGTTACACCACCTTTGATAAAAAGAATTATTATTACCCCGACCTTCCTTGCGCATACCAAATCACTCAGCTTAATCACCCCATCTGCACCAACGGTTTAGTTTCTGTTGGTAAGCGTGATATCAGAATTAAGCAAATCCATATGGAGGAGGATGCAGGTAAGCTTGTTCACGAAGGCAAATTCTCCTTTGTTGACTTCAACCGTACCAGCGTTCCCCTTATTGAAATCGTTACTCAACCCGATTTCAGAAGCGCTGAAGAGGTTGTTTCTTACCTCACAAAGCTTAAATCTATGTTCCGTTCAGGCGGTATTTCGGAATGTGAAGAGGGCGCAATGCGTTGCGATATTAACATCTCTGTTCGCCCCGAGGGCAGTGAGGAATACGGTGTTCGTACCGAAATTAAGAATATGAGCTCACTTGAAGCTATCGAAAAGGCAATCCGCTATGAATCACAGCGCCATATAGATGCTATTGAGTTTGAAACCGAAGAGCTTGTTCAGGAAACCAGAAGATTTGATGACGTAAGCGGTAAAACCTTTGCAATGCGAAATAAGGAAACCGAAGCCGATTACCGTTACTTCCCCGATGCCAACATAATGCCGATTATCATTGATGATGAGTGGCTTGAGCAGATTAAATCTGCAAAGCCAGTTGCTATTGATGAGAAAGCAGAGGCTTACAGAAATGCAGGTATTTCTGAAAAAGAAATCGAAATGCTTATCGGTAACTTTAAAATCAGTAAGCTCCTTGATGATGTTATTGCTCTTGGTTGCAATGCTAAGGATAGCGCCGCTTGGATTTTAACCGACTGTGCAGGTATTCTTCGCAAGGGGGGACTCCTGCTAAACGACCTTGATATCACCCCCGAAGCACTCAGTACAATCATAAAACAGGTTGAAACAGGCAAAATTAACCGTGCCGCAGGTAGAAAGGTGCTTATTGCGGTTATTGAAGATAAAGCCGACCCGACTGAGTTTATTAAGAAAAACTCTCTTGATGCTAAGCTTGATGAGAATGCAATCAACGCCGTTATTGAAAAGGTTATTGCCGCAAATGAAGCCGCAGTTGCCGATTATAAAAGCGGTAAAGAAAAGGCTTTACAGGCTATTTTCGGTTCTTGTATGCGTGAGCTTAAGGGCGCAGGTGACCCCGCAGTTATTAAGTCGCTCTTAGAGAAAAAATTAAAATAATATTTTAGGCAAAGGCTGTTTTATATTTATTTAAACGGCCTTTTACTAAAAAAAGAAGGGATGGTTTTAAGTGCAATATTTTATTTCATTTTTAGAAGGAATTATAACCTTCGTTTCCCCCTGCCTTTTGCCAATGCTTCCAATTTACATTTCCTATTTTGCGGGCGGTAAAGAAAAAAACACCAAAAAGGTTGTTATTAACGCTTTGGGCTTTATTTTAGGCTTTACTGTGATTTTTGTGCTTTTAGGCGCTTTAGCGGGTAGCTTTGGTAAGTTCTTGCAGGATTACAGCGTAATAGTAAATATCGTAACGGGTCTTATCGTTGTTTTCTTTGGACTTAATTTTCTTGGCGTTTTAAAGCTTAATATTTTCAAGGGAAGCACCGCCGCCAAAACAGAAAATCTGGGATTTTTCTCATCAACCTTGTTTGGTATGGTGTTTTCGGTTGGCTGGACACCCTGTGTTGGCGCCTTTTTAGGTTCGGCGCTTATGCTTGCCGCAAGCAGAGGCAGTGTTTTAGAAGGCGTTGTTATGCTTCTTCTTTATTCATTTGGACTTGGAATTCCATTCTTAGTAAGCGCAATTCTTATAGATAAGTTAAAAAGCGCTTTCAATGTTATAAAAAAGAATTACAAAATAATAAATATCGTAAGCGGTATTTTGCTTGTAACAATGGGCGTACTTATGGCAACAGGCTTATTTGGCAAACTGTTATATCTATTATCTTAGTTTGGAGGTTGTAAAGTTATGAAAAACTCAGTAAAATGGGCAATAATTGCAGTGCTTTTAGTAGCTATAATCGGTGGTTCCACAGTTTTATATAATACCCTCAGCAAAGATTATAAGGTTAATAATATTGTGGTGTATTCATCAGACAAAGAAACCGCCGAAAATGATGCAAGCGATGAGAGTGTATCAAGCACTGAAGCTGTAACCAGTACCGAAACCGCAACAAGCAGTGATAAAACAAGCAGTGCAGAAAAGACCGGCAGCACAGGCAAAACAAGCAGTACCCCCAAAAACAGTAGTACAAACAAAACAAGTAGTACCCCAAAAAACAGTAGTCAGGTTAAGCCCAGCAGTGAAGTTACTACAACTACAAGCACCCCTGAAGAGGAGGCGTTTGTAGGCGATTTTACCGTAGAGGATATGAACGGCAATAAGGTTAAGCTTTCAGATTTCTTAGGTAAACCAATCGTGCTTAATTTCTGGACCAGTTGGTGTGGCTACTGCAAGCAGGAAATGCCTGATTTTGATAGAGCTGCTAAAGAAAACCCCAATGTAGCGTTTGTAATGGTAAATATTACCCGCGATTCAAGAGAAACCATAGGAAAGGCTAAAGCATATGTAAACAGCAACAACTTTGAAAACCTTAATTTCTATTTTGACGTTGACAAGGAAGCCGCTATTGAGTATCAGGTAAGAGCCTACCCATCTACATATTTCTTTAATACAGACGGAACACTTGTGGCGGGCGCTGAAAGCTCACTCAGCTATGAGGAGCTTATAGATTGTATGAAACTTATTACCCCCATAAAATAATCTGTTGACATTTTGTTTATAATATGTTAATATTTGTCTATAAATATCGATAGAGGTCGCATTACTTATAAGTAGCTTTTTAAAGGTGCGGGGTAACGCAAAAAAGTGAAAGGAAGTATTGCCGAAGTGGCTTTGGCTTTACCAATTAGCTAAAACTGCTGGTTTATTGCAAAATATGTAATAAACTGTCACATTTGTGGAGCGCTATCTTACGACAAATTATTTATGTAAATTTTTGTCACGGTGGCTTATCCCCACCGTGATATTTTTTTTATGGAGGTTTAAAAAATGACAGCAAAGAAAATCATTCCTAAAGTGCTTATTGTTGCCTTTGTTGTTGGCTTTGGTGTGCTTTGTGCTTTAACAGGCAACATCACAAGCCCCGTAGGTACATTATGGTCACTTTTCCCACCAGTAGTTGCAATCGGTCTTGCTCTTCTCACTAAAGAGGCTTATTCTTCACTTTTCATAGGTGTTGTAATGGGCGGACTTCTTGCAACAGGCTTCAACCCCATCCACACTGTTGATGCGGTTACAACAACCGGCTTTATTGATGCAGTTTCAGGTACTGCGGGCATCTTCATATTCCTTGTTTTACTCGGAATTGTTGTTGCTCTTATAAATAAGGCGGGCGGTTCTCGCGCATTTGGCGAGTGGGCAGCAAAACACGTAAAAACTAAGGTTGGCGCTTCTATTGCTACCTTCTGTTTCGGTGTTTTAATCTTTATTGATGACTATTTTAACTGCCTTACCGTTGGTGCAGTTATGCGTCCCGTAACCGATAAAACCAAAATTTCCCGCGCAAAGCTTGCATATTTGATTGATGCTACCGCCGCCCCCGTTTGTATGATAGCACCTATCTCTTCTTGGGCAGCAGCCGTTTCCTCTTATGCACCTGAAGGCGAAGGCTTAAAGCTTTTTATACAGGCAATCCCCTATAACTTCTATTCACTTTTAACATTCGTATTTATTATTACTCTTACCCTTATGAAGTTCGATTACGGCCCAATGAAATTGCACGAAATGAACGCAATGAACGGCGACCTTTTCACCTCAGGCGATCATTCTTCTGCTGAGGCAGAGGAGCCTGCAACCTCAAAGGGCAAGGTTTTCGACCTTATTATTCCTATTATTTTCCTCATTGTAGTTTGCGTATTTGCTCTCTTCTATGTAGGCAGATGTATGGGTGAAGAGTGGGTATTTGCTTCTGCAAATTATGATGCTTCTTTAGGCTTTGTTGATGCTTTTGCAAACACCGATGCAACCGTAGGCCTTCCTTGGGGCGGTTTACTTGCTTTAGTTGGCATTATCATCTACTTTGTAGCAAGAAGACTCGTTACCTTTAAAGAAGCTATGGAATGTATTCCCAAGGGCTTTATTGCTATGGTTCCCGCAATTTTAATTCTCACCATGGCAACCGCACTTAAGAATATGACCGGTATGCTCGACTCCGATGCTTTTGTTCAGGCTTCTCTTGAGTCGGCAGGCGCACTCAACAACTTCTTACCCGCTATTATCTTCCTAGTAGCTTGTGGTATTTCTTTCGCAACAGGAACTTCTTGGGGCACCTTCGGTATTCTTATTCCTATCGTTCTTAGCATATTCCCCGCAGGTAGTACAGTTGGCGTTATTGGTATGTCTGCTTGTCTTGCAGGTTCTGTTTGCGGTGACCACTGCTCACCAATCTCCGACACAACCATTATGTCCTCTGCAGGTGCACAGTGCAACCATCTTAACCACGTATCAACTCAGCTTCCATATGCACTTACAGTAGCAGGAATTTCCTTTGTAAGCTTCCTTGTAGCTCCTTTCATTCAAAACGCTTGGATTTGTTTGGCAATAGGCGTTGCAATGACTCTTGCAGTTCTCTTTGTAATTAAGTTTGCAACCAAGAATAAAACCGTGGCATAAAATTAAATCAAATTATCAAAAGGGTTGCTTTCGGGCAACCCTTTTTAAAATACATTTTTTGCAAAATTTTACATAGTTTTTCCGCTTAATTATGTAATTTAACTAAAAATAAAAAATGGGTTAAAAATCGATTTTTATTCATTGACACAAAATGGCTTATATGGTATAATAACCTTGTTATTTTTAGTATTATAAATAAAGGCTTTCTTTGTCCCTGACGGATATAGTGGAGCACCACGTGGAGCAAAGAAAATAGTGGTAATAATAAATCTTTACAGGTGTATTTTTACCTTCCTTTGCCGACCGTCTGGGCAGTCTTGTTTCCTACTTGTAGGGATAAGACCGCCTTTTTGCTTTTTTAGGCTTGTTAAACGAAAGGAATGTTTGAATATGAAAAAAGTAGCAATTATTATGGGTAGCGACAGCGACCTTCCGGTAGTAAAAAAAGCAACAGAGGTTTTAAGGGAATATGAGGTTCCTTTTGAGGTACACGTGCTTTCTGCACACCGCACCCCCGAACAGGCGAAAACATTTGCTTCTTTGGCAGCAGAAAACGGATTTGGCGTTATGATAGCCGCCGCAGGTAAGGCAGCTCACTTAGCAGGTGCCATTGCCGCTAACACCGTTTTGCCGGTTATAGGTATTCCCATAAAGGCATCCGTTTTAGACGGTATGGATGCTCTTCTTTCTACTGTTCAAATGCCTGCAGGTATTCCTGTTGCAACAGTAGCGATTGATGGTGCCGCAAATGCCGCTTTACTTGCAATTCAAATTCTTGCAGTAAACGATGCCGAGCTTACCTCAAAGCTTTTATCCGCAAGGGCAAAAGCCGCACGTGACGTTTTGGAAAAAGACCGTCAAATAAGTGAAGAGTTTTCACGCCGTTTCTAACGGTGTGTTTTTGCGCCGACCTTATGGGGTCGGCTGCAACTGTTTATATAGAAATTAGCAAATTGTTCAGGAGTTGATAAAATGGGTGGTTTTTTTGGTGCAGTAACTAAGACCGATGCTATGGCAGATGTCTTTTTCGGAACCGATTATCATTCACATTTAGGTACACGAAGGGGCGGTATTGCAGCCTATGATAGTGAAGTAGGCTTACAAAGGGAAATTCATAATATTCAAAATTCTCCATTCCGCACCAAGTTTGAAAAGATATTTGATGAAATGCACGGCTTTGCCGCAATTGGTTGCATAAGTGATTATGAACCTCAACCACTTCTTATTCGTTCTAGGCTTGGAACCTACGCTATATGCAATATTGGTCTTATTAACAATGCAGAAGAGCTTATTGATGAATATCTTTCAAAGGGAGGATATTTCGATTCAATGACAAGCGGTAAGGTTAATCCTACCGAACTGATTGCCGCTCTCATAAACCAAAAAAGCGATTTCGCCGAGGGCATTCGCTTTGCGCAAAGTGTTATAAAGGGCACAACAACAATCATTATTCTAACCGATAAGGGCTCAATAATAGCTGCACGTGATAAAGTAGGCAGACTTCCTGTTTTGGTGGGTAAAAATGAAGATGGTTATTGCGTTTCCTTTGAATCCTTTGCCGCTGAAAAGGTGGGTTATGAGATTGTAAAGGAGTTAGGGCCGAGCGAAATAATAGAAATAACTGCTGAAAGCTGTACCATATTGGCAGAACCTACTAAGGAAATGAAAATGTGCTCGTTCCTTTGGAGTTATTACGGTTTTCCAAACTCCACCTATGAGGGTGTAAACGTTGAGGTAATGCGCTACCGCAACGGCGCTATTATGGCTAAGCACGATAAAGAGGTTGGCAATGCCAAAGAGGTAGATTACATCGGCGGCGTTCCCGATTCAGGCACACCACACGCAATAGGCTATGCAAACGAAAGCCACATTCCTTTTGCCAGAGCATTTATAAAATACACACCCACTTGGGCAAGAAGCTTCACGCCGCAAAAACAAATTGAGCGTAACCGTATTGCTAAAATGAAGCAAATTCCCGTTCACGATTTAATTAAGGATAAAAATCTTTTGTTTGTGGATGATTCCATTGTTCGTGGAACACAGCTTAAAGAAACGGTAGATTTCCTTTACGATAACGGAGCAAAGTCGGTGCATATGCGTTCGGCTTGTCCGCCTATTATGTATAGCTGTAAGTACCTTAACTTTACCAGAGCAACCGATGAAATGGAGCTTATTGCAAGGCAGATTGTTATGGAGCTTGAGGGTGAAGAGGGCTTTAAGCATTTAGAAGAATATAGCGACCCATTCAGTGAAAGAGGTAAAAACCTACGCGATGCAATCTGCAAAAAGCTTAACTTTGCATCCTTAGACTTCCAATCTCTTGAGGGCGTAATCAAAGCAATCGGTATTGAGCCTTGCAAACTATGCACCTACTGCTGGAACGGCAAAGAGTAGCCTTGATTAAATTGCCCATATTGAATTTTTGTTGCTCGGGCGGTGCAAATAGCACAGCTCCTCGCACAAAAAATCCAATCTGAACAATTTTCTCTACGGCAAAGTTCAGTAAACTTTAATTCATATATTGTATAAAAATATAAATAAAAACTGGAAAAGAGGAAACACATTATGAAAAATTCAAGATCTGAAAGTTATGCAGCAGCCGGTGTTGATATTACCGCAGGTTATCGTTCGGTAGAGCTTATGAAAAAACATATTGCAAGAACCAAAAATGAAGGTTGTCTTGATGATGTTGGCGGTTTTGGCGGTTGCTTCGGTTTAGACCTTACAGGCATCAGCGAGCCTGTTTTGGTTTCCGGTACCGATGGCGTTGGTACAAAAATTAAACTTGCAATGCTTTTAGATAAGCACGATACAATCGGTATTGACTGCGTTGCAATGTGTGCAAACGATATTATTTGCTGTGGTGCAAAGCCACTCTTCTTCCTTGATTATATCGCTTGCGGTAAAAATTATCCCGAAAAAATTGCCGATATCGTAGGCGGTGTTGCAGAGGGCTGTGTTCAGGCAGGCTGCGCTTTAATCGGCGGTGAAACCGCCGAGCATCCCGGTTTAATGCCCGAAGATGATTATGACCTTGCAGGTTATTGTACAGGTGTTGTAGATAAATCTAAAATCTTAGATAAAAATACCGTTGCCGACGGCGACGTTGTTATAGCTCTTGCATCTACAGGTGTTCACTCCAACGGTTTTTCACTTGTTCGCAAGGTGTTCGATATTGAAAACGCAGATTTAACCGTCCCCGTAGCCGAGCTTGGCGGTAAATCTTTAGGCGAAACACTTTTAACTCCTACAAAAATGTATGTTAAGTCTATGCTTGCCCTTTTTAAAGAGGTTCAGGTTAAGGCAGTTTCCCACATTACAGGCGGCGGCTTCTATGAGAATATTCCCCGTGCCCTTCCTGATGGCAAGAGCGTTAAGGTAGATAAAGCTGCTCTTAAAATTCTTCCTATTTTTAATTATATTGCAAAGGTTGGTAACATCCCCGAGCGTGATATGTTCAACACCTTTAATATGGGTGTTGGTATGAGTGTTGTAGTTTCTAAAGAGGATGCTGAAAAAGCACTCCAAAATTTAAACGCTAACGGCGAAGATGCTTACATAATCGGCGAAATTGTTTCTTCAGATGAGGGCGTTATTTTATGATAAATAACAAAAATATCGTTGTTTTGGTTTCGGGCGGCGGCACTAATCTTCAAGCTCTTATAGATGCCGAAAAAAAGGGAGAGTTAGGCAGTGGTAAAATTACCTGTGTTATTGCTTCCAAGGCAGATGCCTATGCGCTTACCCGTGCAGAAAACGCGGGGATTAAAACCAGAACTCTTGTTAGAAAAGATTATGCAGATATAGCATCATACAGCGCGGCAATGCGCGATATACTTTTGGAAGAAAAGGCAGATTTGGTTGTTTATGCAGGTTTTATGACCATTTTAGATGAGCAGGTTTGCGATACCTTTCAAAATAAAATGATAAACGTTCACCCCGCACTTATTCCATCCTTCTGCGGAAAAGGCTTTTACGGACTTCACGTTCACAAAGAAGCTCTTAAAAAGGGCGTTAAGGTTTCGGGTGCAACGGTGCATTTTGTAACTGCCGAGTGTGATGCAGGTCCAATTATTTTACAAAAAGCGGTAGAGGTTTTAGAGGGCGACACCCCCGAAACCCTCCAAAAAAGAATTATGGAACAGGCAGAATGGAAAATTTTACCTCTTGCCGCAAAGCTTTTTTGTGATGGTAAAATCACCGTTTGTGACGGTAAAACAATTATAAGTGAGTAACCGAAAGGAATGTATAAAATGGAAATAAAAAATATTGCTAGCGAGCTTAACTCTCTTGCCTATCACGGCAGAGGAATTATGATTGGTAAATCTGTTGACGGCAAAAAGGCAATCACCGCTTATTTTATAATGGGTAGAAGCGAAAACAGCCGTAACAGAGTATTCGTTGAGGATGGCGAAGGCATCAGAACAAAGGCTTTTGATGAAAGCAAAATGACCGACCCGCATCTTATTATCTATGCTCCCGTAAGAGTTTTAGGTAACAAAACCATCGTTACAAACGGTGACCAAACTGATACCATTTACGAGCTTATGGATCAGCAAATGACCTTTGAGCAGTCACTACGCACCCGCGAGTTTGAAGATGATGCCCCAAACTTCACTCCCAGAATTTCAGGTATTATCCGCCTTGAAAACGGTGATATGAACTATGCAATGTCTATCTTAAAATCTGCCGATGGCGATGGATCTTCCTGCCAGAGATACAACTTTGCTTATTCTAATCCTTTAGCAGGTAAAGCAAAGTTTATTCACACCTATAAGTGCGATGGTAATCCGCTTCCAAGCTTTGAGGGTGAGCCTAAAACCTTAGAGCTTCCCGATATGGATATTGACTCTTTAACAAATCTTATTTGGGAAAATCTTAATGCAGATAACAAGGTTTCGCTTTTCGTAAGATATATTGATTTAGCAACAGGCAAACACGACTCCAGAATTGTTAATAAAAATCAGTAATTAGAAAGGAACAATCAAAAATGAAAGAGTTTGAACTTAAATACGGTTGTAATCCAAATCAAAAACCCTCCAAAATATATATGGCAGATGGCAGCGAGCTTCCTATTGAAATCCTTTCAGGTCGCCCGGGTTACATCAATTTTTTAGATGCTTTTAACTCTTGGCAGCTTGTTAAAGAGCTTAAAGCAGCACTTGGTCTTCCCGCAGTAACCTCTTTTAAGCACGTTAGCCCTACTTCTGCAGCAGTTGGCGTACCCCTTTCCGATAAGCTTAAAAAGGCTTGCTTTGTTGATGACATTGAAGGCTTAGATGAGTCACCTTTAGCCTCAGCTTATGCAAGAGCAAGAGGCACCGACCGTATGTGCTCTTTTGGTGATTGGGTTGCCCTTTCTGATGTTTGTGACGTTACCACCGCTTTAATGATTAAGCGTGAGGTTTCCGATGGCATTATAGCTCCCGGCTATGAGCCCGAAGCACTTGAAATTTTAAAATCCAAAAGAAACGGAAATTATAACATAGTTAAAATTGACCCCGACTTTGTTCCCGCCGAAATCGAAACAAAACAGGTTTTCGGTATTACCTTTGAACAGGGTAGAAACAATTTTGTAATTAACAGAGAGCTTCTTGAAAATATCGTTACCGATAATAAAGATTTACCCGAAAGCGCAGTAAGAGATTTGATTATTGCTCTTATCACCCTTAAATATACCCAGTCCAATTCCGTTTGCTACGCGGTAGACGGTCAGGCAATCGGCGTTGGTGCAGGTCAGCAGTCAAGAATTCACTGCACCCGCTTGGCAGGTACTAAGGCAGATACTTGGTTCCTTCGTCAGCATGATAAGGTATTAAATCTTCCCTTTAAGGCAGATATTGCCAGACCCACTCGTGATAACGTAATTGATGGTTATATCAACCGCAACGAAGAAGACGTTACTGCCGATGGCATTTGGCAAAACTACTTCACCGAGCAACCTGCACCCCTTACCGATGAAGAAATTAAAGCATATCTCTCCACTATTGATGGCGTAGCATTAGGCTCTGATGCCTTCTTCCCATTTGATGATAACATTGAGCGTGCAAAACGCAGTGGCGTTAAATATATCGCAGAACCCGGTGGTTCAATTCGTGATGATGCTGTTATTGCTTGCTGTAATAAATATGGAATGACTATGTCATTCACAGGTATGCGACTCTTCCACCACTAAAATTGTCCATAGAACCTTTTTGGATTCGGGGCAGTACAACGCGTACGGCACCGCTCACCCAAAAAGGCACTCTGAACAATTTACAATTGTCCATGTTGTATTTTTGTTGAAATTTTTATTTAAATCCACAATATTTAAGTTTAGGTGTCTAGTATCTAGAAAAACGAGGTAACGTAATGAAAGTTATGGTAATAGGTGGCGGTGGTAGAGAGCACGCCATCATAAAATCCCTTAAGAAAAGTCCGAAAATTAGCAAAATTTTCGCTTTGCCGGGTAACGGCGGTATAGCAAACGATGCCGAGTGCGTTAATATAGGCGCAAAGGATATTCCCGCAATAGTAGATTTTGCTAAAAACGAAAATATTGATTATGCCGTTGTAGCACCCGATGACCCGCTTGTTTTGGGCTGTGTAGATGCTCTTAATGAAATCGGTGTTAAGTGCTTTGGTCCTAATAAGGCGGCTGCAATTATTGAGGGAAGCAAGGTTTTTTCTAAAAATCTTATGAAAAAATACGGTATTCCCACTGCCGAATATTTTGTTTTTGATAACGCCGAAGATGCTTTAAAACATCTTCAAACGGCGGAAATCCCCGTTGTTATTAAGGCAGACGGTTTGGCACTTGGCAAGGGTGTTATAATTGCAAACACCCGTAAAGAAGCGCTAGATGCAGTTCGCTCCATTATGGAAGACAAGGTGTTTGGCGAAAGCGGCAACAACATTGTTGTTGAAGAATTTTTAACAGGCCCCGAAGTTTCGGTTCTTGCCTTTACCGATGGTAAAACAGTGGTTCCAATGGTTTCTTCTATGGACCATAAGCGGGCAGGCGATAATGACACAGGTCTTAACACAGGCGGTATGGGTACTGTTGCTCCCAACCCCTACTACACCGAAGAGGTTGCAGAGGTGTGTATGGAAACAATTTTCCTTCCCACCGTTAATGCAATGAATTCTGAGGGAAGAACCTTTAAGGGTTGTCTTTATTTCGGACTTATGCTTACACCTAAGGGACCAAAGGTTATTGAGTACAACTGCCGTTTTGGCGACCCCGAAACTCAGGTTGTATTGCCTCTTTTAGAAAGCGATTTATTTACCATTATGCAGGCGGTTACTGATGAGACCTTAACCCCCGAAATGGTTAAATTTAAAAAGGGAGCCGCTTGTTGCGTTATCGTAGCATCAAAGGGCTACCCTGTGAAATATGAAAACGGCTTTGAAATTAAGCTCCCCGAAGCAACCGAAGACAGTTTTGTTTACGTTGCGGGAGCAAAAGCTGAAGCAGGAAAGCTTTTTTCTGCAGGTGGTAGAGTACTTGGCGTTACCGCAATAGCCGATACTTTAAAGAAAGCTGTTGATAAAGCTTATGAAGCCACCGAAAAGGTTGAGTTCGAAAACGGCTTTTATCGTAAAGATATTGGCAAAAGAGCTTTAGATTGTTTAAAATAAAAAGGATTAAGCGATTATTTCGCTGGGAGGATTTATGGTTTACAGAATTTTTGTAGAAAAGAAAATAGGTCTTCGCCATGAAGCAGACCACCTAAAGGAAGATATTGTTTCCTTTTTGCAGATAAGCGGACTTAAAGATTTAAGGCTCATCAATCGTTACGATGTAGAAAATCTTACCGAAGAACTCTTTAACGTTTCGGTTTCCACAGTATTTTCTGAGCCGCAGTTGGATGAAACCGCAACTACCTTTAATGATGCTTCAGCAGCCGCAGTTTTTGCGGTAGAGTATCTCCCCGGTCAGTTTGACCAACGCGCAGATGCTGCTGCACAGTGCATACAAATCATTTCCAAGGGCGACCGACCTACCGTTCGTACCGCTAAGGTTTACGCTCTTTACGGTGATTTAACCGCAGAAGAAATTGAAAAAATTAAAAAATACGTAATCAACCCTGTTGAAGCAAGAGAAGCAGCTTTAGAAAAACCCGAAACTCTCGCTTCTAATTACGAAATTCCCACCGAAGTTAAAACTCTTGAAGGCTTTTTAAAGCTCGATAGAAGCGGTCTTGAGAAGTTTGTTGCAGACTTTGGTCTTGCAATGGATACCGATGATATTGCCTTCTGTCAGGAATACTTCAAAACCGAAGACAGAGATCCTACCATTACTGAAATCAGAATGATAGATACATATTGGTCCGATCACTGTCGTCACACCACCTTCCTCACCACCATCGACAGTGTTAAGTTTGAAGATGAACTTTTGCAGTCGGCTTATGATGAGTACATTGCCGCCAGAAAAGAGCTTGGTAGAACCAAGCCTATTAACCTTATGGATATAGGCACCCTTGCCGCTAAATATTTAAAGAAGCAGGGCAAACTCCAAAAGCTTGATGAATCAGAAGAAATCAATGCTTGTACAGTTAAAATTAAGGTAGACGTTAACGGAGTAGAGGAAGATTGGCTTCTGCTCTTTAAAAACGAAACCCACAATCATCCCACTGAAATTGAACCATTTGGCGGTGCCGCCACCTGTATAGGCGGCGCTATCCGCGACCCGCTTTCAGGTCGTTCTTATGTATACGGTGCTATGCGTGTTACCGGTGCCGCAGATCCGCTTCGTTCTGTAGGCGAAACCTTAAAGGGTAAATTACCACAGAAAAAAATCGTTACCACTGCCGCCGCAGGCTATAGCTCCTACGGTAACCAAATCGGTCTTGCAACCGGTCTTGTAGATGAGCTTTATCACGATGGCTATGCCGCAAAGCGTATGGAAATCGGTGCAGTTGTTGCAGCCGCCCCCGCTAAAAATGTTCGCAGAGAGTGCCCCGAAGCAGGCGATATGGTTATACTTCTTGGCGGTCGCACAGGTCGCGATGGTTGCGGCGGTGCAACAGGCTCTTCTAAATCCCACAACCTTCAGTCGCTTGAAAGCTGTGGCGCAGAGGTTCAAAAGGGTAACGCTCCTGAAGAAAGAAAGCTTCAGCGTCTTTTCAGAAATCCCGAAGCATCCCTCTTAATTCGCCGTTGTAACGACTTTGGTGCAGGCGGTGTTTCTGTTGCCATTGGCGAGCTTGCAGACGGACTTCTTATAAATCTTGATAAGGTACCCAAAAAGTACGATGGCTTAGATGGTACCGAGCTTGCAATAAGCGAATCTCAAGAAAGAATGGCAGTTGTTGTAGAAGCTAAGGATGTAGATAAATTCTTAGAGCTTGCCGAAAAAGAAAATCTTGAAGCTACCGTTGTTGCAGAAGTTACTGCAGAACCTAGACTTCGTATGACTTGGAACGGCAAAACAATCGTAGACCTTTCTCGTGAATTCTTAAATTCCAACGGCGCAGAAAAGCATATCGATATTGCTCCCGTTGCAGCTAAAGATTATAAAAAGGAAATCCCTGAAAACTTTGCAGAAGGTATGAAGGCTTTAGCAGGCGATCTTAACGTTTGCTCAAAGCGTGGTCTTAGTGAGCGTTTTGACTCCACCATCGGCGCAGGTACAGTGCTTATGCCTTTCGGCGGTAAAAATCAGCTTACTCCTATTCAGGCTATGGCTCATAAGGTTTCCTTAGAAAAGGGCGAAACCAACACCTGCTCTTTAATGTCTTACGGTTACAACCCCTTTGTTTCTTCTACCAGCCCTTACCACGGTGCATATTTAGCGGTTGTTGAGTCTGCCGCTAAGCTTGTTGCATCGGGCGCAAAATTTGAAGATGTTTATTTAACCTTCCAAGAATATTTTGAAAAGCCACTTAAGGACGCAAAGCGTTGGGGCAAGCCTTTAGCCGCGCTTCTTGGCGCATTCAAAGCACAAAAAGAGCTTGGCATTGCCGCTATTGGCGGTAAGGACTCTATGAGCGGCTCCTTTGAGGATTTAGACGTTCCGCCCACACTTGTTTCCTTTGCAGTTACAACCGAAAAATGCACCGATATTGTATCTCCTGAATTCAAAGCAGCAGGGCATAAGGTTGTTTTACTCGCACCCGAGTATGATGAAAATAATCTTCCTGTTACCGCATCTCTTATGGATGTATTTAATAAGGTAACAGAACTCACCCGTAGTAAAAAATGCGTTGCTTGCTATACGCTTGGTCTTGGCGGCGTTGCAGAAGCAGTGCTTAAAATGGCTATTGGTAACTCTATTGGTTTTGATTTTGAAGCATCTGTTTCTATGGAAGAAATCTTTGGCTACGGCTACGGCAGCTTTGTTTTAGAGCTTGCTGAAGATGTAAAGGTAGGCAAGTTTATTGGTAAAACAGTAAGCGAAGAAAAAATCACCTATAACGGCGAAGAGCTTGACCTTGGCGAGCTTCTTAAAATTTATGAAGAAAAGCTTGAACCTGTATTCTCCTGCAACATTAAAACCGAAGGCAAGGAAATTAGAAAGGTTAGCTTTGAGCGCACAGAAAGCATTGCACCTGCAATTAAGGTTGCAAAGCCAAAGGTGTTAATTCCCGTATTCCCCGGCACCAACTGTGAATATGATTCTGCACGTGCAGCAGAGCGCGCAGGGTTAGATGCCGAAACGGTTATTATCCGCAATCTTACCGCTTCTGCAATTGCAGAGTCTACCGAATACTTTGCTAAAAAACTTGCAGATAGTCAGATAGTATTCATCCCAGGTGGTTTCTCGGGCGGTGACGAACCCGAAGGTTCAGGTAAATTTATTACCGCTTTCTTCCGTTCACCCGAAATTAAGGATGGCGTTATGAAGCTACTTCGCGAGCGTGACGGTTTAATGTGCGGTATTTGTAACGGCTTCCAGGCTCTTATTAAGTTAGGTTTAGTGCCTTACGGTGAGATTATTGATACCGATGCTTCCTGCCCAACCCTTACATTTAATACCATTGGTCGCCACCAGTCCAGAATTGTTCATACCCGAGTTGCTTCTAATAAATCTCCTTGGATGAGCAAGGCTAAGGTTGGCGAGATTTACACCGTTCCAATCTCACACGGTGAGGGTCGCTTTATTGCAAGTGAAGATTTAGTGAAGAAGCTTGCAGATAACGGTCAAATTCTTACCCAGTATGTGGATTTAAACGGCAATCCTACTGATGATATCCGCTTTAATCCTAATAACTCTGTTTGGGCTATTGAGGGTATTACCTCACCTGACGGTCGCGTGCTTGGTAAAATGGGTCACAGTGAGCGTGTAGGCGATAACCTCTATCGCAATGTTGATGGCAACTATAACCTCGGTCTATTTGATAGTGCATTTGAGTATTACAAATAAAATTGCTGTTTTGAAAGGATTGAATAAATATGTATAAGTCTGACATTGAAATTGCACAGGAATGTGTAGTGCAACCTATTACCGAAATTGCTAAAGCCGCCAATGTTGATGAAAAATATATTGAGCAATACGGCAAATATAAAGCAAAGATTGATACTGCACTTCTTAATGATAGTGACCGTGAAAACGGTAAACTCATTTTAGTAACGGCAATTACCCCCACCCCCGCAGGTGAGGGTAAAACCACTACTACTATTGGTCTTGCAGATGGTCTTAAAAAAATCGGTAAAAACGTAACCGTTGCCCTTCGTGAGCCTTCTTTAGGACCTGTGTTCGGTGTTAAGGGCGGTGCCGCAGGCGGCGGATATGCTCAGGTTGTTCCTATGGAGGATATTAACCTTCACTTTACAGGCGACTTTCACGCAATCGGCGCGGCTAATAATCTTCTTGCCGCAATGCTTGATAACCATATTCAGCAAGGCAATGCTTTAGGTATTGACGTTAAGAAAATTACCTGGAAGCGCTGTGTAGATATGAACGACCGTCAGCTTAGAAATGTTATTGACGGTTTAGGCGGCAGAATGCAGGGCGTTCCCCGTGAGGATGGTTTTGACATTACCGTTGCAAGTGAAATTATGGCTGTTCTTTGCCTTTCAAATTCCATTACCGACCTTAAAGAGCGTCTTTCACGCATAATTGTTGGTTATACTTATGATGATAAGCCTGTAACCTGCGGTGAGCTTAAAGCCGCAGGAGCTATGACTGCGCTCCTTAAAGATGCAATTAAGCCTAACTTGGTGCAAACCTTAGAGGGCACACCCGCATTTGTTCACGGTGGTCCTTTTGCAAATATTGCACACGGCTGCAACTCTGTAATGGCTACCAAGCTTGCTCTTAAAATGGGCGATTATGCTATTACCGAAGCAGGCTTTGGCGCAGATTTAGGCGCTGAAAAGTTCCTTGATATTAAGTGCCGTATGGCAGGTCTCACCCCCGATGCAGTTGTAGTTGTTGCTACCGTTCGCGCCCTTAAAATGCACGGCGGTCTTGCTAAAACAGAACTTGGAAGTGAAGATTTAGCCGCATTAGAAAAGGGTATTCCCAATCTTCTGCGTCACGTTGCAAACATTAAAAACGTTTATAAGCTTCCTTGCGTTGTTGCAGTTAACCGTTTCCCAACCGATACCGATAAGGAAATTGAGTTTATTATTGCAAAGTGTCGTGAGCTTGGTGTAAATACCGTTCTTTCTACCGTTTGGGCAGATGGCGGCAACGGTGGCATTGAACTCGCTAAAGAAGTTGTTCGCCTCTGCGATGAGGAAAAAGGCGACTTCACCTTTGCTTATGAGCTTGAAGGCAGTATTGAAGAAAAAATCGAAGCTATTGTTAAAAAGGTTTATGGTGGTGACGGCATTAACATTCTTCCTGCCGCTAAAAAGGAAATTGATAAGCTTACAGCTCTTGGCTTTGCAAACTGCCCTGTTTGTATGGCAAAAACTCAGTACAGTTTTTCTGATGACCCAACAAAGCTTGGCGCACCCGAAGGCTTTACAGTAACCATTAAAAACGTTAAGGTTTCTGCAGGTGCAGGCTTCATAGTTGTTCTCACAGGCGACATTATGACAATGCCAGGACTCCCCAAGGTACCCGCAGCAGAAAAAATTGACGTTGATGAAAACGGCAAAATCACAGGCCTTTTCTAATAATTAAAAGCATAACAAAACGCTCCTGTCTTTTAATGACAGGAGCGATTAAGTTTATAATGGTTATGGTTAGTCGAAACAAACTTGTTTCGACACAAAATCTTTGATTTTGCGACAAATTTTCTTTGAAAATTTGTCCATACCCATTGCAATGAATGTTGTGCAAAATTAAATCATAGAATTTAATTTTGCTATATCCGCTTAAAAAGTGGCTTGTCGAAGCGCTTTCAAGCGTTTCGACAAACAACAATCATTATAGTAATATATTATGTTTTATATGCTTTTTAAATACACAATGGTTTCTTCGGCGAGCAAATCCATTTCTTCAACTGCTTTTTGCGGGGCATCCTTTTGTTTCGTAAGCTCCATAACTTGGTATTTAAAGCTTTCGTTTTTGCCAAGAGCCAAGGTTTTAAGGCTTTTTGAAACATCCTCGTTTGATACTGAAGCCCTTGCTATAACCTCGGCAGTTGCCCTTGTAACCCTTGCAATTATTTTTGCTCCGTAGTCGCGTAAAAAATCGCCTGAATATTCAGCCTCGGGCTTTACGGTGTCAACGGCACCTACAGGGGAAGGGGTTTCAATATTATTAGAAAAATTTTCTACTGAATTAGCAGGCTCTTCTATTACTTCGGAGGAAGATTTATTGTCAACTGTAAGCGCATCTATCTGCTCAATCTTTTGCTTTATTTCAAAATCAATTTCGGTAATAGGAGCGTTGGGTTCGGTAGGCTCGGCATCTGTCGGTTCTTCATTAACCTCGCAAGACCCTTCATCAACCTCACAAGACTCTTCATCAACCTCATAAGGTTCTTCGGTGACTTCCGATAAAGCAGAGCTTATAGCCTCATTCATTTCAAGCTTTGCATTGGCAGCTTCCAAAGCGGCATCAAGCGCTATTATTTTTTCTGCAAGCTCTTGGTTTTTTGCCTCAAGCTCTTTGGCTAAATTGATTAAATCCTCTTTTTCATTTGCAAGATTTTTAAAATCCTGCTCAGCCTTTTCTAAACGAATGTTAAGAATTTCAATTTCCTTAACCTTTCTTTCAAGCTCAGCTAAAAAGGATGCGTTTTGAATTCTAAGCTGTTTTTTATTCATAAAATCTCCCCCAAAAGGTAAATTTACTTTATTTAATGCTTAAGCAAACACGAACAATCCGACCCTGCCTAAAACGGCATTCTTTCGGCACTTTTCGGTTTGTCATCACCCGTAGGCGTTAGCCTGACGGATTCTTCCGCACCAAAAATCACTCGAAATTCTGTCCGTTTTAGGTCGCAGAATTTTAAAAGCTCAATTTTTGGCTG
>JAFSDM010000012.1 GCA_017436225.1 Clostridia bacterium
GTCTGCGTGAGGTCTTGGGATTACGTGAACTGCTACAATCTCGCCAAGCTTGGAAGCTGCTGCAGAGCCGGATTCGGTTGCTGCTTTAACTGCTCCAACGTCACCTCTAACCATAACAGATACAAGACCGCTACCGATTTTTTCGGTGCCAATGAGCTCTACGTTAGCTGCCTTTACCATTGCATCGGCTGCTTCAATAGCTGCTACTAAACCTCTGGTTTCTACCATACCTAATGCTTCGAGTGCCATTTTCTTTTCCTCCATTTTGGGTTTTGTTTCTACCGCAGGGGCGGTAGCTTTAGTTGTTTGTTTTTTAGGTGCCGCAGTTTTTTTGGCACCGCTTTTGGCTGCTGCCATAGTAAAATCCACCTTTCGATAGATTATAGTAAATAAAATTATTTACCTGATTATTCTGCCTTTTCGGCTTTTTGTTTTTTAAGTATTCTAGAGGCGCTAAGCTCTGCCATACGCTGAGTTTCGGGGTGAGGATTTGCTATAACCGCATAAGCCGCCAATTCCTTAATGGCGCCGTTTGCCGCCGCTTCAACCGCTGCTTTTACTGCCGAAATTTGACCTTCAACAATAACGGTAACAAGTCTGCCGCCAAGCTTTCTTTCCCACGTTACAAACTCAACATCTGCAGCTTTGCACATTAAATCAAGTGCGTCAACTGCCGCCGCAACGCTTTCAACCTCAATTAGTCCGAGTGACTTCATAGGAGATGACTCCTCCTTTAACTAACTTCGATTAAAGCTTGGGTAAAATTTTCTCAACGTCTGCGTGAGGTCTTGGGATTACGTGAACTGCTACAAGCTCGCCGAGCTTGGAAGCTGCTGCAGAGCCGGATTCGGTTGCCGCCTTAACTGCTCCAACGTCACCTCTAACCATAACAGATACAAGACCGCTACCGATTTTTTCGGTGCCGATGAGCTCAACTTCTGCAGCCTTTACCATTGCATCTGCTGCTTCAATAGCTGCTACTAAACCTCTGGTTTCTACCATACCTAATGCTTCGAGTGCCATTTTAATTTCCTCCGTTAATTAGTTTTTATCAAAAGCGTTTAGCTTTAACATTTTTTCGGTGTCTTCCTCAACATTGGGGATAATGTGGGTGCAAATTACACCTGAAACGGTGTTTGCCGCATCCTTAGCCGCTTCAATAGCCGCCGTAACATCGGCAACGCCGCCACGGAATTTTACCGCAACAATGAGGGGAACCTTTAAGCCTTCCGGATTACCGGGTTTATTTTTATCAAAGTTTTCTACGGTTACGTTTGCCGCCTTACAGCCTGCATCACAGGCTACAAAAGCCGCCGCAAGTCCGTATACCTCAATAATACCTACTGCTTTTCCCATTTAAATCACCTATTCGTTAATAACTGCTATTTTAAGACCTTCCATTGCAAGATTGGTCTTTAACGCTTCGTTAATTTTTTCTAAGGGGAAGCGATGGGTTATAAGCTTTTCAAGCGGAATTCCGATTGCCTTTGCACGTTTTAAGAAATCAAAGGTGGTTGCATAATCGCGAAGGGTGTATACCCAAGAGCCAACTGTTGTGATTTCTTTAGCGCAAATATCAAAGTGGGGATTTATGGTAGCATCTCCACCGTTGATGAAGAAGCCAAGCTCACAAAGACCGCCGCCGTTACGGATAAACTTATAGATGTTTGCATGAGCTATAGGAGAACCTGTGCACTGGAAACCAAAGTCTGCAGGATAACCGCCAAAAGCATTTTCAACCGCCTTAGCAAGCTCATCAATACCACTATGATTTTTAAAGTTTACAGAATTATCTGCGCCCATTTCTTTAGCAAAACCAAGACGCTTATCTTCGCCGTCTACCGCTACAATGTTTTCAATGCCCATTGCACGAAGAACTGCAATACAAAGAAGACCAATAGGTCCACAGCCCTGTACCACAACTCGGCTGTTAAATCTTAGAATGCCGGTTGTTTTTGCACGTTCAACGGCGTGGATTAAAACTGCCGCAGGCTCGATTAAAATTCTGAGGTCTAAGCTTAAATCGCTAACATTAAATATTGTGGAGCCTCCGCGAACTACAATGTAATCTGCAAACCAACCGTTGTGATGAACGTCATCATCGGGTAAAAGACCGTAAACGTCTGCGCCGCCTACGTTTTGCTTATTAAGGTCAAACATTGTAATATCGGGGTTATCCTTGAATATCATACAGGTTACAACCTTATCGCCAATGTTAAGGGGTTTGCCTGCGCTATCCTTTTTAACGTTTTTGCCCATTGCAATGATTTCGCCTGTACCCTCATGTCCGAGAACTACGGGAATCATACCAAATGGGTCACGCTTAAATTCGTGAGCATCGGTGCCGCAAACGCCGCAGCCTTCAACCTTAACAAGAATATCATCATCGCCGAGAGCGGGGATTGCGTATTCCTTAAGCTCAAATTTTTCAAGCTCGGTAAGCATTGCAACGCGACCGGTCTTAGGAACGGGACCTGCACTCTTTTTAGGAGCGGAAGCAGAGCCCTGCATCTGACCGATTACCTGACGCACTATTTGCTCAATATCAGCAGAATTTACACTCATTTTTCTGCACTTCCTTTCTTAAGTCTAAATAAGGGATTTAAAAACCTCTCCGCCAAATTCGGCAAGAGCTGTATCCTCTCCCTCACTTCCACCGCTTACACCAAGTCCGCCGATAATTTTGCCCGACTTGTTGTAAAGTGGAACGCCGCCGCCGAAAATCACTATCTTGCCACCGTTTGTAAACTGAATTCCGTAAAGTGAACCGCCGGGTGCGGCAAGTTCCTTTAAGGTGGTGGTTGGCATTTTCAGGGCTACTACGGTGTAGGCTTTATTAAGCGCTATATCGTAGCTTGCAATGTAGGAATTATCCATACATTGTACCGAAACGGGATTTCCTGCGGAGTTTGAAACTGCAACTACCGCATTTACCCCCATATCATTTGCCTTTGCCTTTACCTTTTCGGTAAGGGCTAGAGCTAGATTTAAGGTCATATCATTGTCACCGAGGCTAGTAACAACTTCGGTAACAAGCTTTTTAAGTTGTTGCTCGGTCATGGAATGACTAGTCCTTTCAAAGGATATTAGAAAGTCGGGAATTTCTCCCCTTCCACCGCCGTTCTGGAACAGCCTCAGAAGTTTTCTACAAAGTATAAATCAACATTATAATTTTGAGAGATTTTTGTTCACAGTGTGAATTTGGCGCGAGGGAGCCGTACATCAAGTACTGCCCCGAGCCCAAAGGTGCAGTGTGGGCAAAAAGATCCAAAATTATTTGTTTAGTTGTTCCATTACCTTCTTAGTAATCTGTGCTACTAAATCTTCGGTCGAGCCGCAATCTGCATTAAGGGTTGCGCCGCAAGTACCCTTACAGCTGTGGCAGCTAGGAAGACCTGCTTTAGCGTTGGGGCAGAGGTTTGCGGGGTGCTTACCTGGAAGACCAAATTGACGACGGATTTCAAAAAGTCTTTCAACCTGACTCTTAGAAAGCTCTTTAGCGCCGCCAAGCTGATTAGAGAGATAAAGAAGCTTTGCATAGAATTCAACCGATTCCATTTTGTGATATGCGTTAAGAAGTGAATCCGAGAAAGCAAGTGCGCCGTGGTTCTCTAAAAGAACTGCATCAAAATAAGGAAGATACTTTTCTACTGCATCGGGAATTTCATCGGTAGAGGGTGTGCCGTACTCAGCGATGGGAACGCAACCAAGAGCAATAACTGCCTCAGGCATAATGGGCTGAGTAAGAGGAATTCCTGCAATAGCAAAAGCAGTTGCATACATAGGATGAGCGTGAACAACCGACTGTACATCAGGACGGTTTTTATAAACTCTCATATGCATTTTGATTTCTGAAGAAGGTCTGAAACCGGGGTTAGCCTGAATAACCTTACCTTCAGCATCAACCTTACAGATGTATTCAGGGGTCATAAAGCCCTTACTAACACCTGTTGGAGTGCAAAGGAATTCATTGTCGTTAAGCTTTACAGAGATGTTACCATCGTTAGATGCAACCATGCCTCTGTCATAGATGCGCTTACCGATTTCGCAAATTTGTTTTTTGATTTCGTACTCGGATACCATTTTAATTTCTCCTTTATTTAAAGTTTTTAATATCCATAAAGATTTGTAGGCTTTCGCCTACACTGCAATATAAAATATACCACAAAACCAAAGAAAAGTCAACACAAAATCACATATTTTTCTGTTTTTTTACGCTTTTTTGTTTGTTTTTTCTTTGTTTTAGGATATTTTTAGCCAAAAATATAACATTTTTATTATAAAGAACTGTTTTTTGTTTGGTTTTTGTTTGAATTTAGAAATTAAATATTGCTTTGCGCTGTTCTTTATAATATTTTTTAGTGTCGAAGCTTATTAAAAACTCCCTTAGCTCATCAATACCCTCGCCCGTGACGGCGCTCACCTTAAATATGGTTTTACAGCCCGCAAGTCTTAGCCATTTTTCTGCCCTTTGCACATTGGCGCCCTTTTGGTCTATGCCTGTTATAATTCCTATAACCAAGCGATTTGCCATTGAGGTGATGTTGGGGCTGAAAAGCGAATAGGGCTCGGTTGCCGATAAAAGCAGACCTACAATATCGCTTTCATAGGCGTATACAGCAAGCGCTCCGCCGAAGTTTCTTGTTTGTATGTATTCGCCGGGGGTATCTATTAAAAATCCGTCACGCTCAACACTTTGGGTTTTATCGTAGTGGATTTTTTCACCCTTTAAGGCCTGAACAAGGGTGGTTTTACCGCTTTCGCTACGACCGATTAAAATAACCTTATTCATAATTTAGGTTTTGGTAATGGGGCAAACGGCAAAGCCTAGGGTTTCACTAACGTAGGTGCAAACCGCTAAAACCGCTTCCTCCACCTGAGAGACGCTGCCAACCACAATTAAAGTACCGCTAAAACGGTCTACAAAGCCAAGCTCGGCGCCCGATGCCTTGGTGGCAATATCACCCGCAATAATCGCCGTTTCGGCAGGACTTAAGGTGATAATACCAATGGCAGAGGTTTTATACTCGGCGGCAGGGTCCAAGCCTAGCTTTTGGTAAAGCACGGGGTCGGGGTTGGCGATTACGTGAGCCAAGGTTATTTGCTTACCCGGTACAAGCTCCTGAATAATACGAGCCTTGCCATCTGCTTTAAGGGCATCAAACATATCCATTTTTATCATCCTCCTATCTTTGCTTTTAGTCCGTAGCTTTGGGCTACCTTTAAAAGCTCATTCATTTTTTCATCGGTTGGCGGGGTAATATTTTCTAAAAGATACTCCCTACCAAGTCCTTTGTATTTATCCTGCCCCAAACGGTGATATGGGAGCAGGTTGATTTCACCGCCCGGCATAATTTCGCTAACATATTTTGCAATAGCGGCGATCTCTTCTTTAGTATCGTTAAAGGTGGGAATTACAGGCACCCTTATTACAAGGTGATTTGCTTCCTTTGCCAAAATTTTAGCGTTTTCCAGCATTAGAGCGTTATCTCTGCCTGTGAATTCCTTATGCTTTGCGGAATTCATATGCTTAATATCCATAAGGTAGTGGTCTAAAAAAGGTAGCAGACCGCGAATGGTTTGGGTAGGGGCGGCGGCAGTGGATTCCATTGCCGTATTAAGACCTGCCTCCTTAGCCGCTCTGAGCAGCGCAGTTGCAAATTCGGGTTGGCAAAGGCTTTCTCCACCCGAAAGGGTGAGTCCCCCACCCGAGCGTCGGTAATAAATTCTGTCCTTTAAAACTTCCTCTAAAACCTCGGCTACCGTTACGTCTTTACCTACTGTTTTGGTTTTACCCGCAGTTGTCATCTGCTCAATCTCATAATGCTGAGATTCGGGATTACAACACCACCTGCACCGTAGCACACAACCCTTTAGAAAAACGATTGTGCGAACGCCCGGTCCATCGTGCACCGAAAACCTTTGAATATCAAAGATACGACCCTTGGTATTTAGGTAATCCTGCACTTAGAAGCCTCCTTGCTCGGTACGGTTTATAATATCATCCTGAAGTGAACGTGAAAGGGTTGTAAAGAGTGCGCTGTAACCCGCAACACGAACAACGAGAGATTTATATTTTTCAGGATTTTTTTGCGCATCTAAAAGGGTTTCACGGCTAACAACGTTAAACTGAACGTGCATTCCCTTTTGGTCAAAATAGCCACGTATCATTGCAACGAAGCTCTCTAAACCGCTCGCGCCCTTAAGTGCGCTTGGGTGGAACTTCATATTAAAGAGTGTTCCGTTAGATGCAATAAAATGATCAAGCCTTGCAACCGAGTTGCAAGAGGCGGTAGGACCGTTTACATCCTTACCCGCACTAGGTGAAACACCGTCTGCAACGGGGGTACCTGCTAAACGACCGTCGGGTGTTGCGCCTGTTTGTGCGCCGAGAGGAACGTTTGCCGAAACGGGATAAAGTCCCGCTTGGAAGATACCGCCACGTGGGTTTTTATAGTTCTGCAAGGGGCGTGTGTATGTATAGGCAACATCCCTTGCAAAAAGGTCAATTTCCTTAATATCGTTACCAAATTTCGGAAGCTCATCAATATCATTTAAAAGCTTATCATAAAACGCCTTTTCATCGGCAGGGGTTTTATTCTCGCTGATTTTTAAGTAGATATCGGCAATTTCCTTTTCGTTTGGAGTTTTGCCCTTAGCGGCAAGCTCCTTAACCGCAAAGGTGGTAAGCTGAGAGGCAATTACGGGCGGCATTGGTCTGCCGTAGTTATTGCGAAGCGCATCTGCAACCTGATTTAAGGTGTACTTTTTATTATCGTAAACCAAGGTTTTAATGGCGTAAAGGGCATCTGCCATATTTGCAATACCAAAGCCCTGCGGTCCTGTAAAGTTATAAACCGCACCGCCGTTTTGCACCGATTTGCCCCTTGCAATACAGTCATCCACCATAGAAGAAAGGAAAGGAAGCGGACAACGCTCGGCGTGGGCTAAATCTATACTGTTATCGGCATTTACCATCATTTCAATCATATAGTTCATTTGAGCTTTATAGGCATCATAGAACTTTTCAAAGGTTGTGAGCTCCTTGATTGACGGAGTTTTAGGACCAACCTGAACGCCTAACTCAGCGCCACCGCCAAAAACAAGCTCTAAGGGACGGCACATATTGAAGAATGCGGCATCGTGCCAACCGTCTGTTTTACCCGGAGTTTGTGGCTCAACACAACCTATAATACAATAGTTTCTTGCCTCTTCTAAAGTAAGTCCCCTATTTACAAGCGACGGAATAATAACTTCATCATTATAATAGGCGGGAAGTCCAACGCCTGTACGGGTGAGCTCTGCCGCGCGAAGTAAAAATTCGTGGGGAGTACCGTTCCAAACACGGACAGAGAAGGAAGGCATTGGGAGCATTACGTGCATTGATGCTGAAATACACATAAAGGAAAGGTCGTTTGTAGCGTCTAAGCCTTCTTCGGTTTGACCGCCTGCAATAAGGTTTTGGAAAAGACTGTAGCCTGCAAAGCCCTCTGCCGAGGCGGCATCACGAACCTTATTAAGGTCATTAAGCTTAACCCAGATACAGTCGAGAAGCTCTTGCGCAAACTCTCTTGTAATTTTGCCTTCGTCTAAATCCTTTTTATAGTAAGGATACATATATTGGTCAAAACGGCCGGGCGAAATGGAGTGACCGCTTGCTTCGGTTTGAAGAAGCATTTGAACAAACCAGAAGGACTGACAAGCCTCATAAAAACTTGTGGCTCCCTTACGGGGAACGTTTGCACAGTTGTTGGCAATCAGAGCCAGTTCAAGCTTGCGTTTCGGGTCGGTTTCTTTTTCTGCCATTTCTACCGCTAAAACAGCGTATCTTTCGGCGTAAAGACTAGCCGCTTCAAGCGACATTATAACCGCCTTTAAAAATGCCGACCTTGTACCGTAATCTGCATCACCCGAATTAAGCTTTAAAAGCTCGGCAACGGCTTTTGCCTTAATTCCATCAAAGCCGATTTTTAAAACCTCATCATATTTAACACAAAGGTGACCTACGCCGTTATAGAAGTAGTTGCCGGGTGTGAAAATGTTATGCTTCATAGCAAGCTTTGCTTCATCAGACATATACTGCTCGGCAAGCTCGCTAGTGGTTTTGCCGCCCCAGTATTTATAAACCTCACGAAGAATTTTTTTGTTTTCTTCCGAAATGTAGAAAGGGTCGGCAGAGCGGGTTTCTACCGTATCAAGCTCCGATTCAAGCCAAGCAAAAGAGTATTCAGGGAACACTTGACAGCTACGCGGGCGCAGGGTATTACTACCCACTATAAGCTCATCGGGGCGAATTGTAATGGGCAGATTTTTCATTATATGTGCAAAAGCCTCAGCGCGGCGTGTGATTATGGGCTTACCTTCGGTCTTTTTATAAGACTCGGTAAGAAGCACCGCGCGGTAGGTTTCAATTTGAGGCGCCTTTTCAAAAAGGTGTGCCACCAATTTTGAAATTCTGGGGCTTTTTGGAATTTCATTAACATAATATTCTGGCATAAAAAACCTTCCTTTCCATTAAAAAGGATTTGTTGTGGAAAAACAAAACAAAAACCAAAAAATTTCTACTGATACATCTTCATTTTAAACCAAAAACCACTATTTGTCAATAGCAAAACAAGAAAAAAACAGAAAAAACAAGCAAAAACCCACATTTTTTTGTTTGCTTTGTTGTGAAAAGCAAAAAAAGATGGCAAAGACTAACAAAAAGCCAATGCCATCTTAATATTTTTTATTTTGAAAGGCTTTCTCGGCTCACAGCCGAAAGCATTTCTTCGCAAACAAACTTACCCGCAGTAGAAAGTATAGCAGATTTTAAAATAAAACCGTTTACGTCATTTTCGCAGTCACGATTATCCAAAACGTTTACGTCGTCTTCATCAAAAAAGGCTTCGCCCATATTTGCAAAGGGAATAACGTTTTCGTATATACTGCAAAACTCGTTATAAAGCTCGCTGATAGTTTTGTTTTCTAAATTTGATTCGATTATTTTAACTATTGAGGATATTGCAAGGGTTTGCTTTAAAATGCAAATCATTACAAGGTATGCCAAATGCTCACGGTTATACTTCTTTTTGTTTGGCGCGGGAATAACCTTTAGCTTAACATAGTTGTTTATTATTGAAGGGGTAATTAGCTTACTTTCTTCTTCCCCCACCTTATTATATAAAGAGAGCGCCTTTTCCATAACGGCTACAACCTGATCCATATAAAGCTCAATATCGGGGAAGCTTTCCCACCTTGGAAGTTTATGAGAAGCAAGTTTTTCGCAAATCAAGGCATATTTTTGCTCTAAAAGCAATTCATCGTCAAAATTCATTATTTTTCTACCTCAGCAATAGTGTATAATGTAGTGCATACTTAAAATATATCAAATGATTTTGAAAATGTCAACCATTATTGCAAATAGCACTTGACAGAATTGACAAAATCAATTATACTAGTTTTGAAAACTAGATGTAAGGAGAAACCTTTATGAGTTATACAATTGTTACCGATTCATCCTGTAATCTTTCCGCTAAAGCAATTGATGATTACGGTTTAGAAATAATTTCACTTAAATACTTTGCGGGCGATGAAGCCTTTGAAAGCTACACCAAGGGGGTTGACCCCGATTTTAAAGCCTTTTATGATATGGCTCGTAAAAAGGAGCCGCTTTCTACCACTCTCGCATCGCCCGAGCTTTGCGAACAGGTTTTTGATAAGGTTTTAGCCACAGGCAGTGACCTTATTTATATTGGCTTTTCTTCAGGTCTTAGCGGCACCTTTCAGGTTGCACGCAACATTTTAGAAGAACTTAAAGAAAAATATCCAAACCAAAAAATTTATTATGTAGATTCTTTGGCAGCTTCACTTGGACAAGGTCTTTTGGTGCATTATGCCGTAGAAAAGAAAAATAGCGGCGCCACTATTGAAGAGCTTTACGATTGGCTAAACGAAAACCGCCTTCACCTTTGCCATTGGTTTACGGTAGACGATTTATTCTACCTTAAACGCGGCGGACGTGTTTCGGGTGCGGCGGCAGTAATGGGCACCGTGCTTAGCATTAAGCCTGTTTTGCACGTAGATGATAACGGCAAGCTTATTCCTAAGTCTAAGGCTATTGGCAGAAAGCGCGCCATTGAAACCCTTGTTAGCAAAATGAAGGAAACCGCGATTAACCCCGAAGATCAGATTATTTACATCTCTCACGGTGACTGTTTGGAGGATGCCGAATATTTAGCCGAGCTTGTTAAAAAGGAAATGAATGTAAAGGAAGTTTATATTCACTTTATTGAGCCGGTTATTGGCTGCCACTCAGGTCCCGGTACCCTCGCCCTTTTCTTTATGGGAACACATAGATAAACGCATAGTTTTTATTACGAATAAAATTTATTAAGGCGTAACTTTTACCTCATATTCATTAAAGCAAAAATCTTTTAGCCGTTCCTATTAAAGGGACGGCTTTAATTTGTCAGCTATGTTGTTAGTGTTATCAATAACTTATGAGTTTATATTGCAATATTCTACATCATATGCTATCATAATATTATAGAGTACCACACAAAATATTTTTGAAAGCAGGGGTAAATTATGAAATTCAAATTTAAAATATTTTTAGTATTTTTACTTGCTTTTGCAATAATATTATCTGCTACGGGGTGCGATAATTCAAAAGTATACACCGCAGACGGTACCGAAAATTCAAACACAACAAGCTCACCTAGTTCAACAACGTCTATGCCGTCTACAACCACTACAACGTCTACACCATCTGCGCCTTCAACATCATCTACTCCTTCTACACCTTATCATCCTCCTCACCCTCCTTTTTCTCCTTATTATGAAGATTTTAATACCGATAAGGATAACACTTTCTACAAAAAAGCGCCTAAAGACAACCTTAAAATTTTAATTTGGAGAGATTTAAGAAGTTCTGAAAAACTTTTAATAGAGCAATACCAAAAACTTACAGGCGTTAAGGTTACGCCTATAGTTGTTCCAAAAGTTGATTATCCAAAAACTCTTGTAACAATGGTAGTAAACAAAAACGACCCCGATATTGTTATGTTAGACTCCAGCTGTTTCCCATCGATTGTAACAAGAGCCTTACAGCCCATTCCAAAATACACATTCCGCATTGGCTCTAATTGTTGGAACGAGGAATTAATGGACAACTATAAAATTAACGGTTTATATTTTGGCGTTGCTGAGCCAAAGTCTTGGGCTTGTGAGGAATCAAACTACGTTACCTACTATTCGCCCGAGGTTGTTAAAAAATATTCTAGTGGTAACAAAACTCCCTATGAACTTTATAAAGAGGGCAATTGGAACTGGGAAACCCAAGCAGAAATTATTCTCAATGCAAAAAGTGATGCCAAAATAGGTCTTTCGGTACAAAGCCCAGATATATTTATGCATTCTGCAGGTCAAGATTTTGTTTCTTATAGCTCTAAACAATCTCAGTACACAAATCTTATAGAAAACATTACAAGTGACAGCCTTATTGTAGGAGCGTGGACACAAGCGGTTAATCTTAAGCGCGATGGTTGTCTGACTGATTTGGATATTGAAGGTTTTAAACAAGGAAACGTAGTGCTAATGAGCGCAGTAGCAAGCGGTCTCAATAATGAAAGCGGTTGGTTTGAGTCAAACTTTGGTAAAACGCTTGAGGCCGTGCCTGTTGCAGGACCCAAAGGAAGCACCGCTTACACCCCCTCGAATCCCATAGTATGGGGTGTTGCAAAACGCGCCAAGAATCTTGAAGGCGCCGCATTCTTCTTGCGCTACTTCCTTGATAACGACTTTTTTGACTTTTCTTCCACCTTCCATAACAATCAGTTTGAAGCCATTTATAATATTCTCACCCAAAAAGACGCTAAAAAATCAGTTATGTGTGGTTGGGGTGTTTATGATTATATAAACTTCATCGAACCCCAATATAAATATTTAAGCAATAAAATACTATCAGGTAACGTTTCAGACTTTATTAAAAACGAGGTTAACAAAACAGTCAGTCAGAGCATTACGCGTATAAACAAAGTCCTTAAAAAAATTAAATAGCCTATTACAAAAACGGCACCCGTTTGGAATTCCAAACGGGTGCTTGTTTTATAATGGTTATGGTTAGTCGAAACAAACTTGTTTCGACACAAAATCTTTGATTTTGCGGCAAATTTTCTTTGAAAATTTGTCCATACCTATTGCAATGAATGTTGTGCAAAATTAAATCATAGAATTTAATTTTGCTATATCCGCTTAAAAAGCGGCTTGTCGAAGCGCTTTCAAGCGTTTCGACAAACAACAATCATTATAGTTAATTTTTTCGGTAATTATTTAATCTTACAGGTCATATATACCCGATTCGAGCAAAACAACCTCTCTGCCGTGGCATTTTGAATATGCGTAAACCGGCTCATCAAAGGTCATATATTCTGCCGCCTCATAGGTTTTTGTGTTAATTTTCCAAATTTGGTGCGACTCACAGTTTGAAACAAAAAGCTCGCCGTTTTCGGCAAACAAGCCTATGGGACTGTTAAAGCCCGTTTCACCCTTGCCGCCTATTCTAAGCTCCTCGCGCATTGAGGCGGGGTCCAGACGGATAATGGCGTTGTTTTCGGTAAAGGAAACCCAAATGTTTTTGCCGTCATAAACAGCATCGGATGGGGCTTCGCCCTTATACTTTACCACGCCTACCCATTTTGCAAAACCATCAGAGTCCAACACCTTTGCGCTGAAGTCCTCCTCCACCGTGAAAAGCTCGCCGTCGGGGAGCATACAGGTACGGCAGGTCAGATGGTTTGCCACCTGCATTTCGGATGATTTATGTGAGGTGCCGAACTTTGCCAAAAGGTAAACGCTGTTTGTTATTCTTTGCACCTGACCCGTTTCAAGGGAAATCATACGGTATTCAACAACCATTTTGCCCTCCTGTGTAACGTCGGACATAACCGCCGCTACAATTCCGCTTGGAATGGGCAGCATATGCAATACTTTGCCTTCATAAATACACTTCATTTTAATTCTCCGTAAAATTATAATACTTAAAATATTTTATACTAATATTATGGATATTGCAATACCAAAATGAAAATTTTAATACTTTTTAGGTCTTTTTGAAAAAATGCAGATTATTTTGTAGAAAAGAGCGGTTAAAGCTATTCCCGTAATCGCGCCCGAAAAATCAATTAAAACATCTGATAGCTCACCGCTTCTGCCAACTACAAAAAGCTGATGAAATTCATCGGTAATACTGTAAAACAGGCAGACCCCTGCCGACATAAGATATTTAACGGCAGGTGCTTTGATTTTGGTATTTAAAAAGGTTGCCGAAACAAAGGCACCAAGCAAGGCATAAAGAGTAAAATGGGCAATTTTTCTGACATAGGTTTTTATCCATACCGCTAAAGCCTCACCAATCAGCCACTTAAGGGCGTAAAGCACCGCTTCAAGCCCACCCGAAAAGGCAGTACTGAGCGCTTTAGAATCATCTGCCGACTGAGCCGAAAAGCAAAAAATTGCAATCATAGTAGCAACACTTAAAACCGCAAAAACTACAAAACACTTCTGATTTTTAGGGGTGTATGCAATTTTTGAAAGAAATTTATTTTGCTTTTTTAAGAATGAAGCCATATTATTTTACCTTTGTGTTTAATTTGTTAGGGTGAGCAGCTAAACACGAACCGCGTTTTAAAACGGTGGATTTTCGCTCACTTTTCGTTAAAATACTCGCCAATACGGCAGTATTGGCTGCGTTTTGTGCCTCAATTGAACTAAAATCCACACTTTTTAAAATCTTCGACCTCAAAGGGGAGAGATTTTGGAGGATTTTTATTCGATTTAAGCGAAGCAAGGCTGACACCTTGCAAGATTAAACTAAAGTAAAAAGCACCGAAATATGCCGCTTTGAGGCGGGTTCGGGTTTAACTGCTCACCCTAAGCTGGTCGATAGCCTTTTTCAGGTAGGGGTCATTTTCGCCCAGATTAAATTTGTTTGCCAGTTCTTCATCTGTGAAGCTTACCTCACAATCGGGGGCAAGACCCTTACCGTTAAAGCTCTCTCCCCCTGCGGGTAAAAATTCGCCGATTGTAAAGCGAATACAAGAGCCATCATCTAAAAAGTAGGTGCGCTGAACTACTCCCTTGCCGTAGGTGTTATTTCCAATGAGCGGGGCGCTTGCCATATCTCTTAGATTTGCGGCAAAAAGCTCAGATGCGCTTGCCGTTTTACCGTTTACCAAAACCGCCATAGGCAGGTCGCATTTTTTGGCATCCGACCTTTTATCCACCTTTTTAGTTCCATCGGCAAAGCGGTAGGTTATAAGGTCACATTTGCCAAGAAGTGTATCTAAAATCTTGCAAGAGGATTTTACAGTTCCGCCACCGTTGTCACGCAAATCAAAAATAAGACCCTTTACCTTCTGCGAAAGCAGGTCGCTATACGCCTGTTCAAACTGCTTTACCGTAGCATCGTTAAAGGCGGTGATGGTTATAAAGCCGTAGTCGCTAACCACCTCATAATAAACAGTTTGCCTTACAAATTCTTTATAAACTACGCTTAAGGTATGCTCCTTGCCCTGCCTTAAAAGGGTGATTTCGGCAGTTGTTCCCACCTCACGCTGAATGGATGAAAGAGCTTCATTATAGCCAATATCGGCTATTTTTTTGCCATCAATAGCGATTATTTTATCCCCTGCTTTTACACCTGCTTCATCGGCAGGACTGCCCAAATCCACCCTGTAAACCGCAAGTGCTTTGCTTTCATCATCGCTGTAAACGGTAACACCTATGCCCGTTGTATTACCCACAAAGGAATCCTCTACCCTTTCGCCGTCCTTGGCGTTTTTGTAAAAGGCATAATCATCATCAAGCGACGCAATATAAGCGCTTGCAAGATAATCCTCCAAGCGGATTTCATCTACCTCGCCAAAAAATTCATCACTTACAAGCTTTTCAATTTGAAAAAGCTTGTCATACGGTTCGCCCTTAAGGTTTAAATATATTTTAATTCCCAAAACAGCCGAGGTTAAGCCAAAGGTTATTAAAAACAGGACTAATACAACATATTTATAAATGGTGCCGCCGCTTGGTTTTGCCTTTTTTGGCGGTTTTTCTGCGGCTTGCTCTGTTTCAGCATTAATCAAGGCAGCCTCTGCCGTTTCGTGGCTTTGTACTTCGTTTTCTTGTTTTATTGGCTGATTTTCCATTTCACAGCCTCCTTTTTTTAAAAATAGGGCGAATTAGCTAAACAACTAAATCGCCCATTAAAACAAATATTTAAGATGCTTTACTGAAATAGTTCATAGGATTGGTTCTTTCACCGTTAATTCTTACCTCAAAGTGCAAGTGATTACCGGTAGAGTTACCCGTGGAGCCAACATAGCCAAGAGTTTTGCCCGCCTTTACGCTTTGACCCGCCTTAACAATGGGGGCGCTTCTCATATGGGCGTAAAGTGTAGCGTACTGCTTGCCGCCGCTGGTACCGTGATTAATAACAACCCAGTTGCCAAAGCCACCCGAGTTCCAACCTGCAGAAACAACAACACCGTCTGCCGCCGCAACAATGGGCTTACCCGCAATACCTGCGCTTGCAATATCAATACCGCCGTGAAGCTTGTACTTACCCGAAACGGGGTTTACGCGATAGCCGTAGTAAGAGGTTATGTTATAAAAACCGGGTACAGGCCAAATAAATTTACCGCTTACAAACACGGGGTTTTTACCCGAGCTGCCCGCCGAGGAAAGTGCCTCTCTAATCTCACGTTCGAGTCTTTCAATAGCCGCCTCGTAGGTTTTATTTTTAGCCTCTAAAGCAGATTTATCACTTTCAATTGAACTGATAACCCCGTTTACTTCCGACTGCTGTTTTTTAAGCTTCGCCTGTTCATTGGCAAGGGATTTTTTAATCTCATTCTGAGCCGACATTTTTTCGTTAATAGCCTTTTGCGAAACCTCAATTTCGCTAATGGCTTCGGTAATACCGTTTACAATTTTTTTATCGTGCGCCGAAATGGTGCGTGACACTTCAGAAAGAGCCAAATAATCTGAAAAGCTTTCGGCGTCCAGCAACACTAAAAGGTCATTGTTTGTACTTCCGCTCATATAAATTGAGCGCATACGCTGACGGAAAAGATGCTTAACATCATCAATCTCTGCTTGCTTTTTTGCAATTTCTTCTTCTGATTTTTTAATATCTGCCTTATAACTGTTAATAAGTCTTGTGCAGGCAGAAATTTTTTCTTGAGTTACCGCAATCTGCTCATCAAGCTTTTTCTTAATAGAGTTTTGGGCTGCTTTATCCTTTTTAAGCTGTGCAATTTCTTTTTCAAGCTTTGCCGATTTTGCTTCTAGCTCGCTTATCTCATTTTGCATCTGAGAGGTAGAGCCCGCAGAAGCGGGTAGGTAAACAGATGAACAAATAAGACTTGCCGCCAAAACAAAGCTTGTACAAGCACGCCAAAAACTACGCTTAAACATAGGTTGCTCCTTTCAAAAAACTTTATACAAAAAACGAAAATTAAAGCGCTTTAAATTCGCTGCCTTCTTTTTTTAGGTATTTGCTAATCATAATAACGCTGCCAAGTGCGCCTGCCACAACACCTATTAAAGCAAAAATTCCAAAAAGAAGTAACGCTTTACTGCCAAAGGGCACAGAAAGTGTAAAGGATTCGCTCATTGAATCTGCCGCTACGCGATAGCAGAAATAAAGAATACCTTCGGAAAGTATTGCCGAGGCAAGACCCAAAACAACACCCTCCACAACAAAGGGAAGTCTAACAAAGGCGTCGGTAGCGCCAACCGCCTTCATAATGCTTATTTCAAGCTTACGGTTATACATTGTAACGCGAATGGTATTAGAAACAATAACAAGTGCAATAATGCCAAGTATGGCAATTATCCAAAAACAAATCATAGAGATACCGCTTTTTATATCGGCAATGGTTTTTGCAAGCTCGGCGTGTGATACAACGGTGTGAACGCCCTCGGTTTTTTCAATATCCCTTAAGGTTTGCTCAAAAAGCTCCATTTTTTCCAAGGTAACTCTTGCGCCGTGTGACATTGGGTTTCCGCCCTCTTCATCTAAAACGGCAAAGGCTCCCGCCATATCTGAAAGGGCGGTTTCCTTAGCATTTTCTAACGCCTGTTCCTTAGAAATAAATTCAACAGAGGCTACGTTGCCGATTTTTTCAAGCTCGGCGCAAACTTCCAAAGCCTCCTGTTCATTATGTATGAGGTAGGCGCTTTCGGGAATTTTGTTTTCATCTGCCTCTTGACCCGATGAGGTGGCATCTGAGGCGGTGGTTGATGAGCCCGATGAAGTCGATGCGGTTGATGAGGTAGAAGAACCGCTTTCGGTAGAGGTTTCGCTTGTGGTAAGCTGTGATGCATCCTGATATTTTACCGAATTTTCATCATTAAAATAAACCATAACAACGTTTTGTTGCTCCAGATTGGACATATAAACGTTTACGTTTTCGGTTAGCAAAATTGCAAAGCCTATTAAAACCATACAGGCAACCAAAACGCCAACCGATGCGATTGACATAAGGCGATTAACCCAAACGTTACGAAATCCCTCACGGGTTAAATATTTTACGCTTTGAATATTCATATGGTACCCTCCGAATTATCGGCAACGATTTTGCCGCCTTCAAGCATAATTACACGGTGATGGAAGTCGCGCACCAAATTATGCTCATGAGTAACCATTAAAACGGTGGTGCCTGCCTTATTAATGCGGCTGAGCATTTCTACAATTTCATAAGACATATTAGGGTCTACGTTACCTGTAGGCTCATCGGCAATTAAAAGGGCGGGCTTATTTATAAGGGCACGGGCAAGGCCTACTCTTTGTTGCTCACCGCCCGAAAGCTCGGCAGGCTTTGAACGTGCTTTATGACCAAGACCTACCAAACTAAGCACCTTTGCCACCTCACGGCGGATAACGTTTGGCTTTTCACCAACAACGTGCATTGCAAAGGCTACGTTATCAAAAACATCCATTGTAGGAATAAGGCGGAAATCCTGAAAAACTATGCCCATAGTACGGCGAAGCATGGGAACTTCCTTCCTTGGCAGGGTGGTAAGGTTATAGCCGTTTACAATAACCTCGCCCGCATTTGCCTTTTCTTCACGCATAATAAGCTTCATAAAGGTGGATTTACCCGCACCCGATGCACCTACAACGAATACGAATTCACCGGGATGGATTTGTATATTAACATCATTAAGTGCGTGGGTTCCCGTACCATAGGTTTTAGAAACACCGCGGAACTCAATGATAGGTTTTTCATTAGCGTTAGGAGCTGAAATTATATTTTCGTTTTCGGAGTTGTCGCCGAAAGCGTTTTTGAATAATTGAGGTTCCATTCTCTTCTCCTTAGGGTGAGCAGTCAAACCCGAACCGCGTTTTAAAACGGTGGATTTTTGCTCACTTTTCGTTAAAATACTCGCCAATACGGTAGTATTGGCTGCGTTTTGTGCCTCAATTGAACTAAAATCCACACTTTTTAAAA
>JAFSDM010000002.1 GCA_017436225.1 Clostridia bacterium
CAGATGGACGGCGCTATCCTCGTTATCGCTTCTACTGACGGTCCTATGGCTCAAACCAAGGAGCACTTACTCCTTGCTCGTCAGGTTGGCGTTCCCTACATTGTAGTATTCATGAACAAGACTGACCTTGTTGATGATGAAGAGCTTCTTGAGCTTGTTGAGATGGAAATCCGTGAGACTCTTGACTCTTACGAGTTCCCCGGCGATGATACTCCTATCATTAAGGGTTCTGCTCACAAGGCACTTATTGCTGACAACGATCCTTCTCTTCCTGAGTATGCTCCTATTGCTGAGCTTATGGATGCTGTTGACAACTACATTCCTACTCCTGACCGTAAGGCTGATATGCCTTTCCTTATGCCTGTTGAAGACGTATTCACCATCACCGGTCGTGGTACTGTTGCTACCGGTCGTGTTGAGCGTGGTCAGCTCCGTACTTCTGAAGAAGTTGAAATCGTTGGTATCCGTGAGACCAATAAGACCGTTGTAACCGGTATTGAAATGTTCCGCAAGATCCTCGACTATGCAGAGGCTGGCGATAACATCGGTGCTCTTCTCCGTGGCGTACAGCGTACTGAAATTGAGCGTGGTCAGGTTCTTTGCAAACCCGGTTCAATCAAACCTTACACCAAATTCCACGGCCAAGTTTACGTTCTTAATAAGGATGAAGGCGGCCGTCATACTCCTTTCTTTAACAACTATCGTCCTCAGTTCTATTTCAGAACTACCGACGTTACCGGCGTTATCACCCTTCCTGCAGGCACCGAAATGTGTATGCCTGGCGATAACGTAGAGATGGATGTTGAGCTTATCACTCCTATCGCTATTGAGGAAGGCCTCCGTTTCGCTATCCGTGAGGGTGGTCGTACCGTAGGTTCCGGTGTTGTTACCGCTATCAACGAATAATTTTAATTAGTTATTTGTTATATTTGTAGCTTTAAACCCCTAGGTCTTATGACCTAGGGGTTTTTCTTATGCCTATTTGTTTTGGCGGTTTGCTAATTGCTCGTTAAGCGCGGCAATGCCGCAGGTCAGGTAATCAAATTTTGAACAGTATTTTTTTATAAAAGAGTTTCGCTCCTTTCTATTTTTAAACACCTGCTTATTATAACATTCATCGGTCAAAAAGCTCTCATCACCCGAAAAGCCGTTGCAAAATAAATTGTTGCCCTTTGCCTTGTGGTAGTAAGGGCAAATTATGTAAAAATCATCGCTTGGCATATCTGCGCCTCCTTTCATCTGCACCAAAATTGGTATCTCTGCAAAAGGGGCATACTGCAAATTTTTCATAGGGCGGCTCGGAAAAACCGTGCCGTTCTAAAAAAATCTGCGGAACGTCAAAATGATGTCGGCATCCGTTGCAAAAGTACATAAGCTACTTACCTTTTTACCTTGGGCAGACACTTGCCCGCTGCAAGCGCCCTGATTGTACCCTCGGCAAGCATTAACTGCTCATCAAGTTCGTTTATTCGGGCGTACTGTTCGGCAACCAACCTCACAAGTTTTTTGTTTTCTAAATTCATTTTTATTTAACCTCCTTTAGCCGATCAGGCTATTTTTATAATCTATTTACTAAACTAATTCTAAATTTAAGGCGCCGTTCATAGAATTAGTTTAGATTTACTAAACAAATATTACCATAAATTGGATAGAGTGTCAAGGATTAAATTTATAAAACCTAAACTTTTTTTGATTTTCAATGAAAAAAGTATTGATAAAACTAAACTTTTGTGTTATTATGTAGATAAAGGTCGAAAAAACTTTTAAAAAATTAACCTAAACTAAACTTAGTTTAGGTGTTTGGAGTGATTTATATGAAACAGGCAACTTTTGCCGACCGTCTGAGTGAAGCAAAAAATTTAAGAAAATTAAGACAGGTGGAAATTTGTAAATATGCAGGGGTTGGAAAAAGCGCAATGTCGCAGTATATAAAGGGTAGCTTTATGCCCAAGCCCGATAAGGTAGCGGCTTTAGCAAAGGCTCTTAATGTTTCGGAAGCCTGGCTTATGGGCTATGATGTTCCAATGGAGCGTGAAAAATCCAATACCTTTCCGGGTGAAGCAATAAGCATTTTGCAGGGTCAAACCAGAATGGTGCCGCTTTTTGAAAGCGTTGCGGCGGGTTTTGGCTGCTATGCAAGCAATCAGATAGTTGATTTTATTCCGCTTTTAATCACTAATGATGATGAAGCCGAAAAAACCATATGTATAAAGGTTTCGGGTGACTCAATGTACCCAAAAATTGAAAACGGGGATATTATTGTTGTGCATAAGCAGGATAGCGTAGACAGCGGTCAGATAGGCGTTTTTCTTATTGATAATGAGGATGGCGTGGTAAAACGCGCCAACTATATTTACGGTGAGGATTGGCTTGAGCTTCAGTCCATAAACCCCGAATATATGACCCGCCGATTTGAGGGCGCCGAGGTAGAACGGGTAAAAACCTTGGGTCTTGTAAAGCAGGTAATAAAAAATATTTAAAATTTTTTAAAAATTAATGGAACCAAATCAAACTCTCCAAGGTATATAGAGTTGAAATAGCTATTTTTTCCAGTAAAATCCCAAAAAGGGGGAGTCAAAATGTTTGCTTTTTTAGGTGTTATAGCCGTGCAGAATGCAGATGAAGGTTTTAAAGCAGATGCTGAGGAAGCCTTTAAAACTTATTCAGGTGTGGTTTATAAGCACGCCTACATACGAACGGGTAATACCGCTGATGCTGACGATATTTTATCTGATGTGTTTGTAAGGCTTGTAAAAAACATTAAAAAAATCAAAAACGAAGTGCATCTAAAGGCTTGGCTTATTCGCACAACAATAAATTGCAGTAATACATATTATAAGCGTTCAAAACGCATAAATCAGGTGCGTTTAACCGAAGTAGATGCCGTTACAACCCCCACCGAAAATGTAGTTTTACCCGCTGTTTTAAGTTTGCCTATTCACCAAAAAACAGTGGTTTATATGCATTATTTTGAGGGATATTCGGTAGATGAAATTGCCACTCTTTGCGGTGTTGCAAAGGGTACGGTAAAATCTCGCTTGGCAAGAGCGCGAGAGACTCTTAAAACAATTTTAGAAGGAGTTGATTTGGATGTTTAAGGACAAATTTAAAAAAGAGCTTGACGCTATAAATCCCAGCGCAGAATTAGAAAGCGCCGTACTTGATAAAATCCGTCAGGAAAAGGAGCGCATTTCATCTGCGCCTAAAATATCCTATAAAAAGCGTTGGATATCGGCAATTGCAGCAGCTTTAGCACTTGTTATAGTATCGGTAACAGCATTTAATTTGCCGATTTTTAACGGTAGTGAACATATATTAAATGGTGATATTTCTACGTCATCAAATTCAGAAGACTTATTTGTTGATGAAGATTTAACCGAATCAAATTTTGAAAATCAAGATCAACAACCCTCACAAAACGCTCCCACGAGCATAACCTATGATGCAGCTTATAAGCTTTTTGATAAAATCGCCGCATTAAGAGAGGCACAAAAAGATCACTATAATGGCGATAATACTGCTTCTAAATCAGCCAACAGTGATGACGGACAATCAAATTTAACCGATACACCTTCTGTTAATGATACTCCTTCAAAAAATTATACTGAAACCAATATTCAAGTTGAGGGCGTAGAGGAGGGCGATATTGTAAAAACGGACGGCGAATATATTTATGTTCTGCGGAGCGTTGTAAATGCATGCACCATATATATTTCAAAAGCAACTAATGGTAAATTAAGTAAAACTGCCTTTATACATTTATATCATACACCATATTCCGATTTGTATGATTATGATGCTGAAATTAAGGAGTTTTATTTGTGTAGTAATACGTTGGTAATAATTATTTCTGCTGAAAGAAAGACTAAAAGCTTTGAAGGCGACTGTACAATAGCTATGCTTTTTGATGTAAGCAATCCAAAATCACCCCAATATATAAAGGAATACGTGCAAACGGGTAATTACACTTCGTCACGCCTGATAGGTGATAATTTGTACCTTTTTTCACAAGATTCTCTTTACGGTTTTGAAACAATCAAAAAGCCTGATGATAACATTGGGTATACGTATGAGCATAAACGGTTTTGGCAACTTCCTAAAATAGGTGTCGATGACAGGGTGTTAAATGATATAGATGAAAAAAACCTCTATGCTTTCGATGATGAAGTGAATCTTGAATATTTTTTAGCCGTTTCTATTGACGTAAAAAAACGAAAACGAAGTGACAGTAAGGCAATTGTTGGCGGTGGAAGCAACGTTTACGTTAACAACAACGCCATTTATGCCGTTTCAAGTGAAATTAATTATTTTGAAGCCGAAAAAGAATATATTCCTAAAACGTATATTATGAAATTTGGTATAAACAAAGGCAAAATCACCCCACTTGCAAAAACAAATCTTAAGGGAACCGTACTCAATCGGTTCTTAATGGATGAATATGACGGTTATTTTAGAATAATTACTACCACCAGAAAATACAGGCGTAATAACTGTTGCGCATTTTTTAGCGTAATTGGTATAGATTCCAATACTGTTTACGTTTTAGATAAAGATTTAAAAACTGTTAGCAGTATTAAAGGTATTGCAAAGGGTGAGGCGGTTACGTCTTCGCGCTTTATGGGTGAAATAGGTTATTTTTGCACCTCTCCGATGAATGTGAACGTTGACCCGTTTTTTGCGGTTGATTTTTCCAACCCTAAAAACCCCAAGATTTTAGATTCGCTTGAATTTCCGGGCGTTGTGAATTATCTTCACCCCTATGATGATAATTTAATGTTGGGTATAGGCGAAACTGAAAGCGGTAAAAACGTTAAGCTTATAATGTTTGATGTAAGCAATCCTAAAAAAATAAAGCGGTTGTTTACCCTTAATACAAACGTTTCGTGTGCGTATAACAGCTTTAATGTGTCTAACGGGCATAAAAAAATTAATATTTTAAAAGATAAAGGTATTATTTGTTTTTCAGGTGAAACTAAGTATAACATCTATAAATTCAGCAAACAAAAGGGATTTAGTCCTCTCGAAAAAAATCATTTTTCTGCAAAAACAGATGAAGACGGAGATATATACAGTTCTTGGGATGATAGCATACGAGGTGTTTTTATAGATGATTATTTATATGTGTGCAATGCACATGGCATAGTTTCCTATATGCCTTTTAAAGGAAATAAAAAAATAAGTGAAATACTTTTTTTTAATTATCCCTAGTCGCGTAATATTTTAATCCAAATGTTTATTTAATTTATATAGGCTGTAGATTCTAATTTTAAAATAAGCGCCTTGCTTGACTTATTATCAGGCAAGGTGCTATAATTTTATAAAATAAAAAACTTTAAAATCAATGGAACCAAATATTTCCTTTCAGGGTGTTATTTGTGAAGAGGTAAAAAAGGGGAGAATATTATGTTAATGCTACTTTTAAATTTGGCAGAAAGCAACGCTAACCTGTCAAATTACAAAGCCGATGCAGCCCTAGCCTTTAAAAACTATTCTGATACCGTTTTCCGCATTGCCTTTTTAAGGTCGGGAAACACCACCGACGCCGACGATATTATGTCGGAGGTATTTTTAAGGCTAATTAAAAATCTTCACAAAATAAAAAGTGAGGAACACCTTAAATCGTGGTTAATTCGTGTTACCATAAACCGCAGTAATTCATTTTTTAAAAAGCAAAAGCGCATAAATCAGGTGCGTATTGTTGAATGTGATGCGGTTTATGAGATGGATGAAAACTCTGTTTTGCCACAGGTAATGGCTCTGCCAATGCATCAAAAAACGGTTGTTTTTATGCACTATTTCGAGGGCTATTCGGTGGAGGAGATTGCTACCCTTTGCGGTGTTAAGGCGGGCACGGTAAAATCGCGCTTATCACGGGCGCGCGAAGCTCTGAAAACCACCCTGAAAGGAGAGTTTTAAGTATGTTTAAGGAAAAATTTAAAAGTGAATTTGAAAAAATTAAGCCAACCGATGAAAGCAAGGCTTCGGTTTTGAAAATGCTTTTAGAAAAAACCGAAAGCTCAAGTCCCGCACCCCTCAAAAGAGTAAAACGGGCAAGGTGGATTGCCGTTTTGGCGGCAGTTTTGGCGGTTTGCATTGTATCTGTAACGGTTTTAAATCTGCCTTTTTTCTCATCACCGCTTGTATTTGTGGAGGATATTGAGTTTAAAAACGGTATTCCCGCAAGCGTTACCTACGACCAGATTTATAAAAAGTTTGTTGAAATCTCAAAAGCTCAGGAAAGATTTTATACCTACACAAACGGCGCCGATGGCGTTATTTTAGAAGATGCCGTAGAAGGAGATGCCGAAGCCATTTTTGGCGGCGCAGGTGATGATAACGGCTCTTTAAAAGGCGGAAGCACAGCCAAGCCATCCGACACGGCAACTGACGTTGGTTCTGATGATTTCAGCACCACCAACACTCAGGTTGAAGACGTTGATGAAGCCGATATAGTAAAAACCGATGGCAAATTTATCTATTCGGTATGCTCTACGCTAAAAACCAAAAATCAAAGAATAAACATTACAAAGGCTGATAAAGGTCAGCTTGAAGGCGTTGCGGCAATCGAAATAATTGTTGATAACAACACCTACATTGAAATTTCGGATATTTATTTAAGCTCTAACACCTTGGCGGTTTTAATTAGCTGTATGGGTGATGAAAATAACACAGTTTTAAGGCTTTATGATGTTTCAAGTCCCTACACGCCAAAGAAAAATCGTGAAATCACCTTTAGCGGACATCTGCTCTCATCACGCCTTATAAATGACAATATTTACCTTTTTACCAATGAGCAGTTTTATGAAAAGCCGGATAGAGATGATATTTGCAGTTATGTACCGTCTGTGCAGGTGGACGGCGGCCAACCAACCCCCGTTGCCGAAGAGAATATTTGCATTTTTAAGGGTGCGGTAGACCGCAGCTACACCTCCGCTTTTATGATAAATTTGCAAAGCGGAAAGGTAACCGACAGCAAATCTACCGTTGGCGGCGGAGCTACCCTCTATGCCAACACCACCTCAATTTACCTTGCGGCTAACGATGTTAGCGCCTACTACGCAAGAAGCACCGATGATGATTATAAAGAAGATGATTACAAAAACAAAACCCGACTTATTCGTTTTGATATTGAAAAGGGTAAAATCAACCCCGTAGCCGAGGGAGTGGTAGATGGTGTACCTTTAAATCAGTTTTCTATGGATGAGCATAGCGGATATTTCAGAATTGTTACCACCGTCACCAATGTTACCCACACCACAAATGAGGTTTCAGTTTTAGATAAAGAGCTTAAAACGGTGGGTAAAATTAAGGATATTGCTAAGGGGGAGCGGGTTTACTCGGTTCGCTTTATGGGCGATACAGGCTACTTTGTAACCTTCAGACAGGTTGACCCGCTTTTCGCAGTAGACCTTAAGGACCCCAAAAATCCAAAGATTTTATCGGCTTTAAAAATCCCCGGTTTTTCCAACTATATGCACCCGTGGGGTGAGGGATTAATGCTTGGCGTTGGTGCCGAAGCCAATGAAAATACAGGCGCAACCACAGGCATTAAGCTTTCAATGTTTGATATTTCTAACCCCGAAAATGTACAGGAGAAAAACAAGGAGGTTTTAAATATCATCGCATCTGACGTTGGTGTGGAGCATAAATCCATTTTGGCAAACGTTAATAAAAATCTTATTGGCTTTGCGGCAAATAATGGCAGTTATTTTGTTTACGGATACAGTAGTGATAAAGGCTTTACCAAAAAAGCCGAGCTTGAAATTCCCATAAATAAAGAGGCGGATATTTACTATTCCTATTACTACTATATGCAAAACACACGCGGAATTTATATTGGCGATTACTTCTACCTTGTAGGCTTAAACGGTATAAATTCCTACACGCTTTCAGATTTTAAAGCGGTTGATAGTCTAGTTTTCTAAAAATTTTCGGCGATTATTGCGAAAATTTTTCAGCTAAATTTAACTTCTATATCTGCAACATATCTGCAAAAATATGTTGCAGATATTTTTTTAATATGCTATAATATTTTTGGAATAACGGCAATAAAAAAAATAACCGCCCTGTCGACCAAACTGTGCGGTTATTTCTTTAACTCATAATGGGGGCGAAACCGTCTATCGGTTTGCCTTATTTCATTTATATTATAGCATATATTTCCCATATGTCAAGTATTTCAAACGACTTAGTATATAATCCACGATTTATTGGTTCAAATAAAATTTACCCACCAATCCGAAAGGAGCAAATCTTTATGTACCGTCATATCAAGGCAGAAATAGATTTAAACGCTCTTGAATACAACATAAATCAAATATTAAAGCTAGTGCCTAGTGACAGGGTAATGGGTGTTGTTAAGGCTAACGCCTACGGTCACGGAGCGGCTGAGGTAGTAAAAACCCTTACTCGCCTTGGCATAAATCGTTTTGCCGTTTCCAATGTTTATGAGGCGCTGGATTTACGCTCCACTAATTCTGACTGTGATATTTTAATTCTGGGCTATTCCGATTTAAGCGCAGTTGCAGAGCTTGCAAAAAATAACATAACCCTTTGCGTTTTTGACCTCGACTATGCGAAAAATCTAAGCAGCGTGGCAGGGCAAATGGGGGTCACCGTTAATTGCCACATAAAAATAAACAGTGGTATGAACCGACTTGGCTTTGCGGTAGATAACGCAGAAAAATTCAAAGATGAAATAAATCAGGTTTTCACACTTGAAAATCTTAATATAACAGGCGCCTTTACCCATTTTGCCACCGCCGACCGTGATTCGGATAAAAACGGCGAATTTGTTGCCGAGCAGTACAAGCTTTTTAAAAGCGCAAGGGAAATCATAGCCTCTGTTGCCGCCAAAAACGGCAAGGGTGAGCTTTGTTACCACTCTTCAAACTCCGCCGCAACCCTTTTAGACAGTAAAATCCGCCCGTCAGATATTTACAGGATAGGCGTTATTATGTACGGACTAACCCCCTCGGATGATATGGAGTTGCCCTTTGAGGTTAAGCCCGTTATGAGCTTTAAGGCTACCGTTTCACAGGTTAAAAGCATTAAAAAGGGCGACGCTGTAAGCTACGGTCGTACCTTTAAAGCTCAAAAGGATATGAGGGTAGCAACCGTTACGGTTGGCTATGCCGATGGATATATGCGTGGTCTGTCAAATAAGGGCTATATGCTCATAAACGGCAAAAAAGCAAATATTTTAGGCAGAGTTTGTATGGACCAGACTGTTGTAGATGTTACCGATATTTCGGATGTTAAAACGGGCGACAGCGCCACCCTTTTTGGTGAGGGTTTACCCGTTGATGAGCTTGCAAAGCTGCTTAACACAATTAACTACGAGCTTGTTTGCGCCGTTGCTCACCGAGTTCCAAGAATTTATTTAAAAAATGGTAAAGTAATAAACGAAATCAGATACATTTCTCTTTAGGGTGAGCAGTTAAACCCGAACCCGCCTCAAAGCGGCATATTTCGGCGCTTTTTACTTTAGTTTAATCTTGCAAGGCGTCAGCCTTGCTTCGCTTAAATCGAATAAAAATCCTCCAAAATCTCCTCTCTTTGAGGTCA
>JAFSDM010000013.1 GCA_017436225.1 Clostridia bacterium
ATGCGCTGATAGCTCAGTTGGATAGAGCATCTGCCTTCTAAGCAGAGGGTCGGGGGTTCGAATCCCTTTCAGCGTGCCAAATATTAAGGAGCAGTGTCGTAAGATGCTGCTCCTTAATGTTTTATACAAAATGAAGGGATTCGAACAAGGAGGGAGCGTAAGCGGAAGAAAACAGTCCGGTGGACTGTTTTCGCCGACGTGGGTAAGCCGCCTGCGGCGCGATAGGCGCGTTGCGCCGGAAAATCCCTATTCCCCAGCCAATTAAAAAAGGAATCAGTCCGTAAGGATTGGTTCCTTTTTTGATTTTCTTGTGTTTAATCAGGGATTCGAACAAGGGCGGTTCGCCGTATGGCGAATTGCAACCTTTCGGTGAACGGTTGCAAAGCCCGTGGGCAACGAGCGTTAGCGAGGCGATAGCGCACGACAGTGTGCGGAAAAATCCCTATTCCCCAGCCAAAAATAAAGCACTTACCTTTATGGTCGGTGCTTTGTTTTTAGTTTATACTTCATTGGGGATTCGAACACATAGATCTATTCTCGCGTCTTGCTCTTCGTCACCGTTTATGTTATAATAAATTTAAAGGCGGTGGTAGTGTGAAAAAAGGAAACCAAAAAGGCTATATTGCACCCATTATAGTAACGGTAATTTTGCTTTTATATTTTATACTCTATTTTGGCGTTTTAATTGCGATTTTGCCGAGCGTTTGGAAATATGTCCTTTTACTTTTCCCAATTGCATTTGCCGGAGTTTTGGTTTATGTCTGTATCCAAAGAATAAAAGAAATAAGGAGTGGCGAAGAAGATGATCTTGGTAAATACTGATTACATTACAGGAAAAGAATTTGAAATGCTTGGTTTAGTGCGCGGTAGCACAATTCAATCAAAGCACGTCGGAAAGGATATAGCTCAAAGCTTTAAAACGCTTGTTGGTGGTGAGCTAAAGTCTTATAACGAAATGATGAACGAAGCTCGTGCGCTTGCTACCAAGCGTATGGTAGCAGAAGCAGAGCAACTTGGCGCAGATGCTGTTGTTAATATCCGATATGCCTCCGCCGCTGTTATGCAGGGCGCTGCCGAGGTTATTGCATACGGCACTGCGGTGAAATTTATATAAAAAGAAGAAATATTCAAAAGCAAAAAAACCACCCATCAAGGTGGTTTTTTTATATTTCAAAATATTTTCCCTTTTTCCTCCCAAACAAATCTCTTGGCTCGTTTGGTGTTACGGCAAAAACCTTGTTTTCGCTATAAAGCATCGCAAAACTAAAATTATTGCCAAGCTTTTCGGACAAATCTGCTTTTACTTTCTTGTAAAGCGAGTCTTTTATTTTAAGAGCTTCAGGTATGTGCTTTTCGCAACCGCACGCAAGCAAATCGCAAACAATTTTTTCGCGCAGAATTTGACCGTCGCACCTATCTTTATAAAAGTCATAAAGCATTTGAGCATATTCAGAAAGGCTTTTTTTGTTGCCGCTTACAGCGTTACCAAATTCAAAAAACAAATCAAACGGTTCAATTCTAATTTCGTTTGTTAAATAGTCGAGCGTCAACAAAAATCTGCCGCTGTTATAAAGGCGCTCAAGTGCATCCTCACACTTTTTAAGCGATAGAATTTCTTTTTCGGTAAGCCACGGAGTAGAAGTTACCTCATAGGGTGGTTTATCGCTATATTCACAAGGGTATTTGTCACTTTGCTCGCGCATATCCGAACCGTAAAGCAGCTTTAAAAAACCCATTTGAAGCATATGAGCGTGCAGATTGTACCCAATATTAAAGCTGTTTTTAAAGCTGTGCAGACCCTCACCCGTAAGCCCTGCGATAAGGTCAATATGAATGTGCATATTATTAAAT
>JAFSDM010000014.1 GCA_017436225.1 Clostridia bacterium
ACCCTTTTGTCAACACCTTTTTTCCATTTTTTTAAACTTTTTTCCTCTTTTTCTACTTTGCACAAAATTTTTCCTTTTTTTATCCCCCTTTTGCTCATTTTGGTTTAATATGACAGCTTAAAAGGGACTTTATTTTTATTATTATATAGGTAATATATCGTTTGGGCGTTATACATATAACATAAGCCCCTTTTAGGCAAGGGGCTTACATTATTACATATTATAATAAATTATTCTGCGCTGAAGCTTTCTTTACCCACACCGCAAAGGGGGCAGGCAAAATCCTCAGGAAGGTCTTCAAACTTGGTGCCTGCTTCGATACCTAAATCGGCAGCGCCTTCAGCTTCATCATAAACCCAACCGCATACATCGCATACATATTTCATTGTTTTCACCTCCACAAAAATATTATATTTACTAATTTATTTTTTCGAAATCGGCGGCACCGTGTTTACAAAGGGGGCAAACGATATCTTCGGGGAGTGTTTCGCCTTCATAAACATAGCCGCAGATTTTGCAAACGAAGCCTTTTTGCTGTGTGTTTTCGGGCTTTGGTTTTACGTTGTCCATATAATAGGTATAGGACATTGTTTCTTGCTGAGAGATAACCCTTGCTTCGGTGATGCTGCAAATGAACATACCATGGGTATCTAAATCCATATACTGCTCCACCTTGAGGGACATAAAGGAATTGATATATCGGGGTAAAAAAACAAGTCCGTTATCGGAGCGAAGCGGCTCACAGTTTTTAAACTTATCGGTGTTTCTGCCGCTTTTAAATCCAAAGGTTTCAAAGACAGAGAAGGGAGCGTCTGTGCTGAGGCAGTTTATATTCATTTTGCCGGTTTGCTTTATTACGTGGTGGGAATAATTTTCCTTATTAATGCAAACGGCAATTCGGTTAGGCGTATTTGTAACCTGAGTAACGGTATTTACAATAAGTCCGTTATCCTTTTTGCCATCGTTAGAGGTTACAACGTAAAGACCGTAGCCAATATTAAAAAGTGCGGTTAAATCATTTTTATTTGCGGTGGTTGACTGCTGAGCGAGATAGTCTGTGCAAAGCTCTTTTGCAAGATTTTTAAGTGCTTCGGAGCTTTCAGAATTTAAGGCAGATAAAATTCTCACATTAGTTTCGGCAAAGGTTAAATTTTTGCTCTTTGCAAGCATTTCTTTCATAACCTTGGCGGCCAAGGGCGCCCAGCTGCCGTTTTCAATAAAGGCAACCGTTCTGTTTTGGAAGCTACGCTCGGTCAGATGGTCAATAAAGGTTCGCATAAACGGGAAGATATCTGCATTATAGGTAGTGGTTGCAAGAACGAGCTTATTATAACGGAAGGCATCTTCAACCGCTTCTGCCATATCACATCTTGCAAGGTCGTTCACAACAACCTTGGGACATCCGTTTTCCTTTAGCATTTCAGCAAGCTGCAAAACAGCTTTTTTGGTGTTACCGTAAACCGAGGTGTAGGCAATAACTATACCCTCTGATTCAGGCTGATAGGATGACCAAGTATTATACAGATTTAAATAATACTCCAAATTCTCGGTTAAGACGGGTCCGTGGAGCGGACAGATTTTTTCAATATCCAGATTGGCGGCTTTTTTAAGAAGCGCCTGAACCTGTGCGCCGTACTTACCTACTATACCTATATAATAGCGGCGCGCCTCGCAAGCCCAATCTTCTTTTGTATCCAATGCGCCGAATTTTCCAAAGCCATCGGCAGAGAAAAGCACCTTATCCTTACTGTCATAGGTTACAATAACCTCGGGCCAATGCACCATAGGTGCGGTTACAAAGGTGAGCGTTCTTTCGCCCAGTGAAAGGGTGCTGCCCTCGCCAACAACCATCTGCTTTTCGGCAAAATCGGTGCCGAAAAACTGATTCATCATAACAAACGCCTTTGCAGAGGAAACAATTTTAGCGTTTGGGTAAGCCTTTACAAAGCTGTAAATATTTGCCGAGTGGTCGGGCTCCATATGTTGAACAACAAGGTAGTCGGGCTCCCTGCCGTTTAAAGCGTTTTGAATATTATCAAGCCAAGAGTGGGTAAAACGGGCGTCTACAGTATCCATTACTGCGATTTTTTCATCTATAATAACGTAAGAATTGTAGGATATACCATTTGGCACAATGTACTGACCTTCAAATAAATCTATTTCGTGGTCATTTACGCCAACATATTTAATACTATCGGTTATTTTCATAAAAAGCTCCTTTACTATATTTTTTTACAATTATACCAAAAGGAAATATAGTTTTCAATATTATTTACAATTCTTTTTAATTTTTTTAATATGACATAATTATAACCAATTTTTGTAAAATAAAACTATAAATTAACCGAAAATTTTATTAAACTTTTATATAAAAAAATTAAAGAAAATATTGCATTGAAAGGTATTTTGATATATAATGTATTGTTGTATAAGTGTTTTTTAAATTTTCGCCTGTATAGAAAGGTTTTTATAAATGATTTGTAATACTATTTTAGATGCAATAGGAAATACTCCTATTATACGTCTTAATCGTATGGTTGATGAAAACTCAGCCGAGATACTTGTTAAATTTGAAGGTCTTGGCGTTGGTGGTTCTATTAAAACCCGTACAGCCTTTAATATGATTAAGGATGCAGAGCAAAAGGGTCTTTTAAACAAGGAGTCCATTATTGTTGAGCCAACAAGCGGAAACCAAGGAATAGGCCTTGCACTTGTTGCCGCTGTTAAGGGTTATAAAGCAAAAATAATTATGCCCGATTCGGTAAGTCTGGAGCGCCGCAAGCTGGTTGAGCATTACGGTGCCGAGGTTATTTTGGTTCACGATTCGGGTAACATAGGTCTTTGTATAGAAGAATGTGTTAAAATTGCTTTAGATATGAAAAATTCTGATAAAAACGTTTTTGTTCCGCAACAGTTTGAAAATCCCGCAAATCCCGAGGTTCAAAGAAATCAAACTGCAATGGAGATTATAAATCAGGTTGAAGGCGCTATTGACGGTTTTTGTTCGGGCATTGGCACCGGTGGCACAATCACCGGTATTGGTGAAACCTTAAAAGCGCATAATCCAAATATGACCATTTGGGCGGTTGAGCCTGAAAACGCCGCTATTTTATCGGGCGGCTCTATCGGCACTCATATTCAAATGGGCATTGGCGATGGCGTTATCCCCCCAATTTTAAATCAGAATATTTATGATGATGTTTGCATTATCAAGGATGATGAGGCTCTTAAGGTTTCAAAGGAGCTTGCAGCTAAGGAAGGCATTTTATGCGGCATAAGCAGCGGCACAAACGTTGCCGCCGCAATAAAGCTTGCTAAAAAGCTTGGCAAGGGCAAAAGGGTTGTAACCGTTCTGCCCGACACAGCAGAAAGATATTTTTCTACCCCATTGTTTGAGTAATTTTAAAGCTTAAGGCAAAAAGGGTTTTAAAAATATATATAAAGTAAATTAAATATAAAGGGGTCTTAATTTATGGAAACAAAAGAACGCAAAGTTGGTACCATATCCCGCGGTATTCGTTGCCCTATCATTCGTGAGGGTGACAATCTTGCCGAAATGGTAACTAATAGCGTGCTTGAAGCCGCTGAATATGAGGGCTTTGAGCTTAGAGACAAGGATGTTATCGCTCTTACCGAGTCTATTGTTGCACGCGCACAGGGTAACTACGCTAGCGTAGATGCTATTGCAAAAGACGTTAAAGCTAAGCTCGGCGGCGAAACAATCGGTGTTATTTTCCCAATTCTCTCCCGCAACCGTTTTGCAATCTGCCTTAAGGGTATTGCAAAGGGCGCTAAAAAAATTGTTCTTATGCTCAGCTATCCTTCTGATGAGGTTGGCAACTCACTTGCTACCTACGACCTTATTGATGAAGCAGGCATTAACCCCTACTCTGACGTTCTTTCTTTAGAAAGATACCGTGAGGTTTTCGGCGTTCAGAGATTAGAGTTCACCGGTGTTGACTACGTTGAATATTATGGCAATCTTATTAAAGAAATGGGTTGCGAGGTTGAAATCGTTTTCGCAAACCAGGCAAAAGCTATTTTAGATTACACCGACTGCGTTCTCACCTGTGATATTCACACCCGTGAGAGAACAAAGCGTTTGCTTAAAGCTGCAGGCGCAAAGGTTGTTTGCGGTCTTGACGATATCTTAAACGCTTCTGTTGACGGTAGCGGTTGCAATGAAAAATATGGTCTTTTAGGCTCCAACAAATCAACCGAAGAAACAATTAAGCTCTTCCCCCGCGAGTGTCAGGGTCTTGTTGAAGAAATTCAGGCTAAAATCTTAAAGGCAACCGGTAAACATGTTGAGGTTATGGTTTACGGCGACGGCGCATTTAAAGATCCTAAAGGCAAAATCTGGGAGCTTGCAGACCCCGTTGTTTCCCCTGCATTCACTTCCGGTCTTGTTGGTACCCCCAACGAGCTTAAACTTAAATACCTTGCAGACAACGACTTTAAAGATCTTTCGGGCGAAGAGCTTAAAAAAGCTATTTCCGACAGTATTCGCGCTAAAGACGGTAGCAGCCTTGTAGGTAACATGGCAGCTCAGGGTACTACTCCCCGTCAACTTACCGACCTTATCGGTTCTCTTTGTGATCTTACCTCCGGTTCGGGTGACAAGGGTACACCTGTTGTTTTAATTCAAGGTTATTTTGATAACTATACTAATTAACGCAATGAAATTGCCGTTCACTTGCCGTAAGGCAATGTTCACCGTACACTGTAAACTTATTTTCTAGTGTACAGTGTATAGTGTGCGTTTTGCCAAAAGGCAAAAGTTATCAGTTTGTTTCACAAACGTTTTAAATTAGGAGGAATGAAAAATGCAGGAAAATTTAAGACCTGAATCTATGGAGCGTATAACCAACTTTGAGCTTGCAAACGCATTTATTGAAAAGCAGGTTGAAGCTGTTCGCGCTCAGGTTGGCGACAAAAAGGTTCTTCTCGCCCTTTCAGGCGGCGTTGACTCTTCGGTAGTTGCCGCTTTACTTATAAAAGCAATCGGAAAACAGTTAATTTCTGTTCACGTAAACCACGGTCTTATGCGTAAAAACGAAAGCGAATCCGTTATTAAACATTTTAAAGACGGTCTTGATGCTAATCTTATTTACGTAGATGCTACCGACAGATTTTTAGATCTTTTAGCAGGCGTTGCAGACCCCGAATCCAAAAGAAAAATCATTGGTAAAGAGTTTATTGAAGTTTTTGCCGATGAAGCAAGAAAATTAGAGGGCGTTGAGTTCCTCGCTCAAGGCACCATCTACCCCGATATTTTAGAGAGCGTTAAAGCCGCCGAGGGTAAAAAGGCTGTTAAATCTCACCACAACGTTGGCGGTCTTCCCGAGGACTTAAAGTTCGACCTTGTTGAGCCTCTTAAGTTCCTTTATAAAGACGAAGTTCGCGTTGTCGGCGAAGCATTAGGTCTTCCACACGCTATGGTTTACCGTCAGCCATTCCCCGGTCCCGGTCTTGGCGTTCGTTGCCTTGGCGCAATCACCAGAGACAGACTCCACGCTCTCCGCGAGGCTGATGCAATTCTCCGCGATGAGTTTGACAAATGCGGTCTTGCCGAAAAGGTTTGGCAATATTTCATTGCCGTTCCCGAGATTAAAAGCGTGGGCGTTAAGGATGAAAGCCGCTACGAGGGTTGGCCCGCAATTATTCGCGCAGTTAATACCAAAGACGCTATGACCGCTACTATTGAAGAAATTCCTTACGAGGTTCTTCATAAAATCACCGATCGCATCACCCACGAAGTAGAAGGCATTAACCGCGTTCTTTTAGACCTCACACCAAAGCCAATCGGCACAATCGAGTGGGAATGATTTTGCTGTTATGGGGTAAAGTGAAATATCCTCAAAACAGTCAAAAAGGGTAACTTCTCGCATCCTCAAAAACAATAAAGAACACAAAAACTGTCCTTGTTTTTTCAAGGACAGTTTTTAAAAATGTATAATTTCCCATTAAAATAAAAATCATTTTAGCAAATAATAAACATATTGACTTTAAAAGTGCGTTTTGCTATACTATATATGGGTTATGCTATGTTGCAAATTACATTCTTTTGCCATCAACAAAAGAAATGAAAGTATAGTTTGTATGCATAGACACTTACTCCTTTCTTTGCAGCCTGTTAAATCAGGCTGTTTTTTTTGCAATAAAAATAGAATTATTAATAATTTGTTGTTTGGGAACATTTTTTAAATTACTGATTTAAGTGCTTTACTAAACACTTTTTGGATGTTATAATTAAATAAAGGATACATACCATCATGTGAAAAAATATAGTGATAGTTAGAACATAAAATTATAAAAGAGGAAGTGTCATAATGAGTGATTCATATAAAATGGTTGGGACTCCTTGGCATATTGAAAAAATACATCGAGAAGAAGGCGACGGAAGAAGGCATCGTTCAAGATGTATATATTATGATTGTGTGGAGCCGACTTGTAAAAAGAGAAAGTTAAAATGCAAAGGCTCGGCTCATTGTGATTTCTATACAGAAAAAAGTCTTCAATCGCCAAAAAAGAACAGCTCGGTTACTATAAAAAAGATTGCGACTAAAGCCAATTGCACAGGAAAAAATGCGAGGAAAAGAAAAATGCGGCAAGAAAAACATAATAATCTTATTTCCCAACAAGAAAAAATTGCAAAAATGATTGAAGATATGAAAAATAAATAAAAATAAATAAATCTCGCATCAAAGTCCGTTTTATGGGACACTTAATAGTGTATATTTAATTCAGAACAAAAAAAGGGGATTTTATTATGAGTTTATTAGGTTTATTATTATGTGGTCTTGGTATGGGTTATGCGATACATAAGGATAATCAGAAGTTCGCTAACATGAAACGAGAAGCAACACAATTGTATGGAAGAGGAATTAACGAACCTTTTGATGATGAGAATTTGCAAAATAAATATTTCTGGGAAATTAAGAAATATTTTGATGAACGATATGATTATTATATCAACAATAGAGATTATATAATAAATCATACAGATATATCAGATGTGCGTCGAAATGATGTAGACAATGAGCAATTACAACAATACTATGCTGGTTTTTTGGCTTACGATGATATGTTTAGGAAATATGCACCCGATTATGTCAAATGGTTTTGTGACCCCCTCGACATTTATACTCCAGATAATACCCCATACAATCAAGTATCGTTTTCGAATATCGCCAGAGCATTGGCCCGAAAAGAGGCATATCGACTTGGTTTTTTGCCTGCTCATATGGCAAATATGAATTGTAAACTAGGTGGAAAAACACTATATTTTTACACTGGATGTGGTAATGTATGTCAACATGGCCCGACCGCTTATGATAGCGTCGATTGGGAAAAGGAAGCAATAAAATATAACCATTGGTCAAACAAAATAAAACGTGTATGCGAAAGAAAATAAAAACAAAAAAGGAATCGTTCAGAGTGGCGAATTATACTTCGTGAGATTAACAGATTGACCCAGATAAGACTTCGTACTACTCTGGGTACTTCCTATTCTTTCCCAGTATTTCATTTTCCTTCAATCCCTTTTATTTCCCCTTATTTCAAGCATTTTCAGGGTGTTAGTGCATTGAGAATTACTAGTGCACTGGCAACCGTGAACTAGGAAAAAGAGAGAAAAAGAAGGAATCTCTCGCATACTCTATTGCATTCTCATACTGCCAGAGCACTCTGCCCTGACTCTGAGAAAATGAGAGAAAAAAAGAGAAACCGAGAAGGAAAAAGGTACGGGCAGAGATGAGGAAAAAAGAAAGAAATGGAGAATACGGGGAATTGCCCTTTTGAGAATGAAAGGGTTTGCCTCGTAATAACAAATTTAATACAATAAATCTATAGTAGCAGACAGTAGCTTTCGTTGTCTGCTATTATTTTTATTATCATTATTATTTCGTGTGCAATTATTATCCATCGCAGAGCCACGAAAATCATAAACCACGATATAATTTATAACTAATCGAAGCACGGCGGCAGGGAGAACAATCTCTCTGCCGTCGTTTACAGTAAATCTTGTTCAAAAAATGTTGAAAATTTGCTATTGCAAACAATTATCATATGTGCTATAATATTTTAAAACAAAATACGATATAAGAAGATACGGTTTGAAAAGTTGTTAACTGAGTAAATGAAAAAGGGAATCAGGTTCGAATCCTGAACAACCGCCATTACTGTATTTGACTGAATGGAAACACA